>JACQEA010000105.1 GCA_016200825.1 Chloroflexota bacterium
GAACTCGCGGGGAGATTCGAGGACGCGCTCGCGAATTACGCGGCGATGGAAACGCGCGCACGCGAATCGAAAGATCGCGCGATGGAACTCGCGGCATTGATCGCGCAAGCCACGATTCGCTCTTCGACTTCGGCGGTGCGCGATGAGGAAAAAGCAAAACAAGTGTCCGACGCGGCGCTTACGCTTGCACGCGATTTGAAGGACGAAGCCGCGCAAGCCAAGATTCTGTGGAACCTTTCGCTGATGTATTCTTTTTCGGGACATCCGCGCGAATCGGTCGAGTCCGGCGAACAATCTATCGCGATTGCGCGGAAAATAAAATTGCGCGAGCAATTGGCGTACTCTCTCAACGACATCTCTTTTGGATACATGACGCTCGGTCAAAAAGAGAACGCGCGCACGAGTTTGCAAGATGCGCGTGAAATCTGGCGCGCGTTGGATAACAAATCCATGCTCGGCGACAACCTCGCCCGCGCTGCAATGCTGGGTTTTTTGTACGGAGACCTCGCCGCCTCCCAAGCCGATGCCACGGAGCTTGTCGAAATTAGCACGCGCATAAATAATTTATGGGGCTTGGCAGAAGCAACTGGACACCAAGGCGGTTTGTTGCTCGAGTACGGCGAACCGATCGAAGCCATTCGCGAACTCAAAGCATCGATCGAATATGGCGAACAAGTCGGACATGTCGGCGCAATAATCGCCGGCCAACTTTGGCTCGCCGGGCTTTATCTTCAGCTCGGCGCGGTCGAACGCGGAATCGAAAATGCGGAGCAAGCGGAAGCAAAAGCAAAAGATTCGATCACCTCTTGGCAATTTTGGGCAAGGGCAATTCTCGCGCAATCATTTCTGTTGAAAGGGGAATTTGTTCAAGCCGATGAACTAGCCAATCAAGCGTACGAAAACGTACCGCGCGAGGATTTTTTGGCGTTTCCGTACGCCGCGATCGCGGCGAGCCAAACCGCTTGCGCGATAAAAAATTACGCGCGCGCGCTCGACCGCGCGGATCAATTAATTGCTTTTCTCGATCAATCGGGATTCCGCGCGTTTCGCGCGGATGCGAATCATGCGCGTGCAATGGCATTCCTTGGGCAAGGCGATTACGATCAGGCGCGGGCGGCGTTGGAACAAGCGCGCGCCGAAGCGGAACGACAAAATTCGCGGCGCATGCTGTGGAAAATTCTTGCCGCGCGCGCGGAATGCGAATCGAATCAAGCGAAGGCGCGCGAATGGCGCGCGAAATCGCGCGGGGTCGTGGAATATATCGCGGCACATTCTCCCGCGGATTTGCGCGGACATTTTCTAAATCTTCCCGAAGTCGAACGCGTGATGCGATTAGCATGAATCTCTCTCCCTATCTCTCGCAACTCGAATCCATAGATATTGTCCGCCAATTAAAGGACGCGGAATTGGCGTACGCGTTTCGCCATCAATTGACGCAAGAGACGGTTTATCATTCGCTCCTCAACAAATCGCGGCGCGAGATTCATCGCGCGGTCGCGCAGGTGTACGAGGAATTTTATCGCGCCGAGTTGGATCAGTACGCGGCTCTCCTCGCGGTGCATTACGCGGAAGCAGGCGACGACGTGAAAACATTCGAGTACGCGTTGCGCGCGGGACAAGTCGCGCGGCGCAAAAACGCGAATGCCGAAGCGCTCGCGAATTTTTCACGCGCGCGCGCAATCGTGCCGCGCTTGAATCCGCCGCGCGAAGCCGTGATCCATTTGTACGATGCGCGCGGGGATGTGCTTGAAGTTATGGGCCGGCACGACGCGGCGTTGGAAAATTACGCTGAACTGCACCGCATCGGTGTCGAACGAAATGACCGCGCGCTCGAACTCGCGGCATTGATGGAGAGCATCACCGTTCATTCTGCGCCCACATCGAAATTCAATCCCGATCTGGCGCGGCAAATCGCGGAGCAAGCGTTTCACATCGCGGATGAATTGAACGACCGCGCGGCCGAAGCGAAAATTTTGTGGAACTTGATGTTGTTGAACGGGATGACGGGCAATCGCGACGCGGCGATGCGCTACGGCGAACAAGCGCTCTTTGTCGCGCGCGAGAAAAATTTGCGCGAGACGCTCGCGTTTATTTTGAACGATATGTACCGTCCCTATATCGCGGATGGCAAGTTGGAACGCGGGCTGGAAGTTTTGGAAGAAGCGCAAGGATTGTGGAAAGAATTGGACAATCAAAATATGCTCACGGACAATTTGTCCAGTCTCGCGATGCTGTACACATTTTCGGGACAGTATGCGCGCGCGCTCGCAGCGCATCGCGACGCGCTCGCGACCAGCGAAGCGATCGGCAATTTGTGGGGGCAATCGTTCAGCCGTCTAGTGGTGGGAAAAATATTTTTCGATCATGGCGAAATTGCGCACGCGATTGATGCGATGGAGAAATCGGTGCGGTACGGACAAGAGGCGGGTTTTATCGTCGCGGAAATTTGGGCGCAGAGCGATTTGGCGCATCTCTATACCGCGCTGGGCGATCAGGCGCGCGGAATTGAAATTGAAATGCGCGCGCGAGAGGTGTCGGAGAAAAAATTTCCGCGCTGGTTACCGTACACGCTCGGCACGCTTGCGCGCGGCTACGCGGCGGCGGGAAATTTGCCTGAAGCCGAAGCGTACGTAAAGCAAGCGATCGCTGGATTGAAAGAGAGCGAATTTTATTGGGAAGGCGATTTGATTCCGTATCTCGCGGAAACGGAAATCGCGCTGGCGCAAAA
>JACQEA010000106.1 GCA_016200825.1 Chloroflexota bacterium
GGATTGAATAGCGCGGCGCCGACAAGCGTGGAAATAACGATACCCACTTCCGGCAACGGCTGTCCGATGACGGACTGAAACACAATATTTCGTAACGCGCTAGTCAAATAAATAAATCCGTAATAAATTATTGCGAGCAGTGTAGTCAACACTCCGTAAACGAGGGTCCGACGAATGAGAAGGTCAATATCGAAAAGTCGAAATCGCAAGACGGCAATCGTCAACGTGACCGGAAGAATATTGAGTGATAACCACCATGAAAGACCTGCGAAGGGACTCCACCACGGTAATGCTTGATCAACAGATAAGTTAGTTGTGTACGCCCAAGGGAGTGACGAAATTCCTAGATAAACAATCCAAAAAATAAATCCAGCCACAACCCATTTTGTTTGTTGTTGTTCCAAGCGCGTCGAGATGCGCCGATAACGATAAACCTGCGCATATAACGCGGCAAACATGATGACGGAGAAACCAACGCCGAGGAGTTGTATCGCGGGTGTATTGAAACGGTAAATTTCTTCGGGATCGAAAGTGAGCATTACCGCGTTTAAAGGTAACGAGAGAATTACTAGCCAGCGTGTCCAACGCGGCTCAAAGCGACCGTTAGGAAACACGCAAAAAAGCGCGACCGTTGGTAACGTGACGAGTACAGTTTGCGCGATGATAGAAAGATTGGTGCCGAGCGCCCACATTTGTTGAATCGCTTCAAGCGGTCCACCCAACACGACTGCGTAGATCAAAAGATAAAATGAAATAAAGAGCGCAAACTGCTCTTTTGATTTCCGCACATACAATATAACGGCGAGGGAGAAAGATATTGTCGCGCAAATAAATGACAAAATTGCCGACAAGGCGCGCGCCAGCGCGACAACCTGCGGTGAGGCGTCCACCGCGCGCGAGGAATCAAAAACGAATCCGCTCAAATAACCGGGAATCGAAATGAGGAGCGTGCCGAAGGCGAACAGCGCGACGACCCACCAGATTCGGCGCGCAAAACTAAACCAATTCATATTCATCGCCTACGCGTGTCTTGCCCTACGCGTTAATTTGCGCCGCATTTGCTTTCCGAAAATGCGTCGCACAATTTTTTTCGCGAGCCCCTACTTGGCGCTCTTTACGACCACCGGCAACGTCTTGATAAATTCAAAGATCGCTCCCAGTTCCGTATCATCAAATTTTGCAAACGATTTCCACGGCATTTGCTTTGGATCCAACGCGTGACCTGTTGGATCAACTCCGCTGCGAATTGTCTTGAGAAAATCATCGCGCGTCCATTTCGGAACGATCACTGTGAGGTTAGGACCGGGCGGCGAAAGTCCGCCTTCGCTCCCTCCAAAACCTTTCCCATGACAATCTTCGCATCCGCCAATCGTCACGAGATATTTTCCGTACTCTGCGTGTGGCGATTTTTCCGGCGCACTAATCGGTTTGTCGGCAAGAAGAGGCGGGTCGGGAAATAAACCTGCGCCCGTAAAAATCGCGGCAAGCAGATTGAGATTTTCGGTTGGAACATCTCGCACAATTGCGTCCGAGTTACGCAAGTACGCGACAATTGCATTCAGGTCATCGTCGCTAAATTCGTTGAAATGATTCGAGGTCATTACCGCGAGAATGTTGCCTTTGGGATCAATGCCGACGCGGATCGCGCGCACCAGTTCACCATCGCTCCAGCTTTTGATTCGAGAAGCCGGAGTAAGATTCGGCGCATAGACTGTGCCAATATCAATTCCAAAATCCTCACTCAGACTGCGCGTGCTTCCCGTGAGGGGAAGCGAATCGTTTGCTGAATGACAGCCCGCGCACGCGACATCGGCGAGATGTTTGCCGTGTGCGATTGTATCAGTTGTCGCGGAAATTTTTACATTCGGAATCGGCGTGGTTCGCGGCGAATAAATTTTGAACAACCCGATTAGCGCGAACACACTGATCAATCCCAACAACACGGTCAAGAGACCGGACAAAACCACGCCGATCCATTTTAGCGCGCGGCGTTTGGATCGCCACGCGCGCCGCGTGAGCATCGCGAACAGAACGACAACCGCGACAAGAATCGCGAGTGCAATAATATTTCCGACCATTTGGTTCTCCTTTGTATTTGACTACGGACTCTGGACTATAAGACTAAAATGGTCTGAACATCATCAACCACAATATCAGCGCAAGCCCCACTCCTCCGATCATCGCGGTTTCTTCGGGCTTGCGTGAGTTCAACAACTTTGAAACTTCTTGCTCGCTCTGCGGCGATTCAGGATCGTGCGCGCGTCGTCCGTCAAACCATTGCATTCCAACTGCGCGGCGAATCTGTGAATAATACAGCGAGCCACGCACAAACATTATCACTGCAATCACGATGAACAAAACCAGCGAAGTCCAAATCCAACCGCGGCCCCACGCGTCGCGCACAAATCCGGCGATGATGCC
>JACQEA010000107.1 GCA_016200825.1 Chloroflexota bacterium
CCTAGCGGGTGCGGCAAGACGACGCTGTTGCGTTGCATTGACGGTTTGATTTCACTCACCGCCGGGCGAATCCTGATTGACGGAGAAGAAATCAGAGAACCGCGACCGGATGTGACGATGGTCTTTCAACATTTTGGATTGTTCCCGTGGAAAACGGTGTACGAAAATATCGCGTATGGAATGCGAATTCAAAATCGTGACCAGAGTGAAGTGAAAGACGCGGTCGCGCATTATACCAAATTGGTGGGGTTGAGTGGATTTGAAAAATCGTATCCGTATCAATTGTCCGGCGGGATGCAACAACGCGCGGGGTTGGCGCGCGCGCTCGTGGTGAATCCAAAAATTTTGCTGATGGACGAACCGTTCGCCTCGCTCGACGCGCAAACGCGCGAATTGTTGCAAGATCAACTCCTCGCGATCTTGGCGCGCGAACACAAGACGATTGTTTTTATCACGCACTCGATTGATGAAGCGATTGTGTTGGGAGATCGCGTGGTGGTGTTATCACCGCGGCCCGCGCAGGTGCGCGAGATTTTGCCTGTGCATGTGGCGGGCGCGCGCAATGTGGATGCGATCAAATCGTCTGCATTGTTTGTCGAATTGCGCAGTCACATTTGGAATGAATTGAAGCACGATCTAGTGTAAGAACATCTATCAAAATGAAAACGGCGGTTGGTGTCATTCTGAGCGCAGCGAAGAATCTTGTTTTTCCAATGAGAATCTTGCTTGCTTTTGAAACTACAAGACGCTTCGCTCACGCTCAGCGTGACAGTTAGGCTCAGTTTGTGACACTCTATAAGGGGGTGATGCGATTATTTTCCATTTTCAATTTCCGATTTTCGATTTGCAAAACGAAAATCAAAAATCTGAAATCTGATATTTCTGACCAAGGAGGAGAAATGAAGTCCAAGTTATTTGTTCTCATCGCGTTCTGCGCGCTGGCGATTATCGCGCTGGCGTGCGCGCCCGCGCCAACCCCTGCGCCCACTGCCGCGCCACCAACCGCCGCGCCCAAACCTGCGGCGACAAACACCACGGCTCCAACCGCGGTGCCACCAACCGCGACGGCAAAACCGGTTCGCAATATGACGTACGGTTCGCCGGTCACGCCGCCGAATCTGGTGCATATGGGTCCGTACGTCGCGCAAGAACTCGGTTATTTCAAAGAAGTCGGACTCAATGTTGAATTTAAAACATTTGAAGGCGGTGTCGCCGCGTTGCGCGGACTCGTCTCCGGCAATCTCGATGTGGTTGGCACTTCGTCGGATCCGCTTTTCGCCGCGGAGGGCCCGGCGCGTTTGTAGATGTAATGAATGTGTTGTTGCTTTCGTCGGCTGGCTTGACGCGCGATGATGTGACGAGCGTCGAAGTAACCACGGCCGGGCGCGTCGCCGCGCTTGTAACGGGGCAGACGAACGCGCACGCATTACATGCCGATCAATATTACACCGCGCTTAAACAAAAACCCGATCTCGTCGTCCTCGCGAAAATGTGGGAGGTCGCGCCCAAGTGGTGGTACTCGGCGTTCGTCGCGTCCGATGACGCGGTCAAGAAAAATCCTGAACTCTACATTGACTTTATGACCGCGGTGCTCAAAGCGCAACGTTGGATGTATGATTCCAAGAACAAAGCGCAAGTTGTCGCGATTTCCGTCAAGAGCAATCCGGGAATTGACGCGGACGCGTTTGGCAAAGCGTACGACGATCTCGCCAAAGGCGGCATTTGGACAGTGAACGATGGCTGTCCGAAAGATTTCGTTCAATACACGATTGACAAAAAAGTTGAACTGAAAACCGCCGGCGTCACCAAAGATTTAAAGTACGAACAGATTTGTGATCTCTCGATCGTTAACGAAGCGATCAAACGACTCGGTGGTCCACTGACCGGCGATCCGCGCTGGTACTAGAAAGCAAATAGCGAATAGCAGATAGCGTATGGCGCGAGCAGTGTGCCATATGCTATCTGCCATCAGCCATATGCCTAACTACGATTTCCAAGAAATTCGCGCGCGCCTAGACAGCAGCGCGTTCAATTCAATGCATAACTCGCCGTACTATGCTGACGCGGTGTATCCGAAATTTTCATCCGATGAGTACGCGCGACGCTACAAAAAAACGCGCGAGAAAATCGCGCGGGCAGGACTCGATTGTCTCATCGTTGGCGGCGCGCCGAGTCACTGGAGTTTTGGCGGCGGCGTGTTATGGCTGACCAATCATCGCGAGTGGCATTCGATGGCAGTGTATCTCGTCGTGCCGCTCGAGGGCGAACCCACGCTAATTTATTCGATGGGCGGGACGCATGCGGAAGCGACGCGGCGCGCGGTCGTCGTCAACGATGTGCGCGAATCGCGCGGCGGAAATTTTATGCACGTCGCGGCGGAACGCATCGCGGAATTAGGATTGACGAACGACAAAATCGGATTGACCTGCGTTGATCCGCAATACCACGATTATATGCCGGTCAATCAATATCGCGCCTTGCGCGACAAACTCCCGCGCGCGCAACTCGAACGCGTCGACGATTTTTTTCACGAGTTCTTGGTGATCAAAAGCGATGCAGAGCAAGCGTACGTGAAACGCGCGGGCGATTTATGTGCGCGCGCGATTCAAGCGATGGCAGATGCCGCGCAACCCGGCGTGACGGAATATCAAATCAAAGCCGCGGCCGCGTTCGCCATTTTAGATGGCGGCGGTGAAATTGATTTTCTGATTCTCGGTTCCAGTCCCATGCAAAATCCCGGAATTATTTTTGGCAATCCGCGTCCGTCGCAACGCAAATTGCAAAAAGGCGACATCATCATCAATGAACTCGCGGCGGGCTATGAAGGTTATACCGCGCAGATCGGTGTGCCGATTTGTATCGGCAAACCAACCGATCAAGTGCGGCGCATGTACGATCAAATTGTTTTACCGGGCTATCAATGTATGGCAGAGCAATTGCGACCGGGCAAATCGTTGCGCGATATTTGGCACGCCGGAAAATTTTTTCGCGAGAAAGGTTATCAGACCCGCCCCGCGCATTTACACGGCATGGATTTGGTGACGCACGCGCCGCATGTTGGCGCGGAAGAATCGAGCGCGGAGGAAGCAAAAATAATTTTGCAACCGGGAATGGAATTGATGTTAGAACCAAATCCAATTACGCTCGATGGAACACTCGGAATATTCTTGGGGCATACTGTATTGATCAATGCGACCGGACATGAGCGCGTGACCGCGCGCTTGCCGTTGGATCTGATCGTGGTGGATTGAATGACGTCCCGTCATTGCGAGCGAAGCGAAGCAATCCCCAAGCAACGTGGAGATTGCTTCGTCGCAAATTACGCTCCTCGCAATGACGATGTGCAAAATAGAATTACATGAAATCATTCGATTTCGCGCAGGCACACGACCGACTCGACGTGCGCGAAAAATATTTCAACATCGTCAACACGCCGTGGTATCCCGGCGCAACGTATGCGAAATTTTCGGACGCAGAGTACGCGCGGCGTTATCAATTGACGCGCGCAAAAATGACGCGGCTCGGACTCGATGTGCTGATCGCGCCCGGCGGCCCGCATCATTGGTCGTTTGGCGGCGGAATGTTGTGGCTCTCCGGTCATTGGTGTTGGCATGGAATGGTCGAGTATCTCGTCATTCCGCGCGAGAGCGAACCGACGCTCATTTATTCGCAAGGCGGCGCGCACATCGAAGCGACGCGGCGCGCGGTGTATCCGCGCGATGTGCGCACGTCGCGCGGCGGACAGTTCGCGCAAGTCGCCGCGGAATTTATTCGCGAGCGCGGCTTGGATCGCGCGCGCGTCGGGATCGCGGAAGCGGATTGGAATTTTCACGAATATATTCCGGTTAATCAATTTGAAATTTTGCAAGCGTCTTTGCCGAACGCGCCCATCGAACTGGTGCCGGATTTTTTTCACGAGCTCATGTATCTAAAAAGTCCGGAGGAACAAATTTTTGTTGAAAAAGCGGGCGAGTTGTGCGTCAAGGCGCTCGAGGCAATTCGCGACCGCGCGCGCCCGGGCGTCACTGAATATCAACTCAAAGCGTCCGCGACCAAAGCGATTATGGATCAAGACGGGCAAATTGATTTTCTCATCATCGGCTCGACGCCAATGAACACAAACCGACTGACCGCGTCCAAAAATTTTTCGATCAAATTGTTTTGCCCGGATACAAAACGATGGAAGCGCAATTGAAACCGGGGAATGATTTGGACGCGGTGAAACACGCCGGCGAATTTTTTCGCGCGCACGGCGCGCAATCGCGCCCGGTGCTTTTGCATGGGATTGATCTCACGAGTAATTCGCCGCACGTAAACATTGAGCATGTGCGCGCGTTTCCGTACGAACGCGTGATGCAACCCGGCATGGAACTGATGTTGGAGCCGTGCGCGATTACGTCGGATGGAATGCTCGGATTATTTTTTGGTCACACGTACATTATTACCGACGAGGGCGCGCGGCGCGTGACGAATGGTCCGGACGAATTGATGGTGGCGGAATGATAATTGATCTGCACGCGCACTTTATTCCGCGCGCAATGTTGCGCGACGCGCACCCGGACGAAACGTGGCGACCGCGCGTTTATCGCGATGAACGCGGCGCGCAAATTATCGAACACAATGGTGTCACGCTCAATTCCGCGCCGCGCGAGTTCGTTGCCATTGAAAAAATTTTGCAAGAGCAAGACCGCGCGGGTGTGAATGTGATCGCGCTCTCGCCGTGGTCGTCGCTCTTTAATTACGATCAACCGGTGCAAGACGCGCGCAAAAATTGTCGCGCGTACAATTTAGCCATCGCGAATGGCGTGCGCGATTATCCCGCGCGGCTCGCGGGGTTGGGGTGCGTGCCACTGCAAGACGCGCGCGTCGCGGCGGATGAAACGCGCGCGCTCATTACTGATTTGCATTTGCGCGGCATCGAGATCGGCTCGAACGTCAACGGTACCTATCTCGGTGACGAAAAATTTTTGCCGTTCTGGGAAACCGTCGCCGAGCTCGACGCGCTCGTGTTCATTCATCCTGTGCCGGGGATCGGCGGAGCGATGATGAAAGAGTACGAGTTGGGAAATTTGTACGGCAACCCTGCCGAAACCGGTTTGACGACCGCGAGTTTGATTTTCAATGGAGTAATGGAACGATTTCCCAATTTGAAAATTCTGCTCGCGCACGGCGGCGGCGCGCTCCCGTACCTCATCGGACGATTCGATCACGGTTGGAACGCGCGTCCCGCCGCGAAAAAATCGCGCATCACGCGCGCGCCTTCGACTTATCTGAAACAATTTTTTTTCGACACGATTCTTTTTTCTGCCGACGCGTTGCGTTATCTCGTTCAACTCGTCGGCGCAGAGCATGTCGTCGTCGGCACGGATTATCCGTTTGATATGGGCTACGAAAATCCGCGCGCGATTGTGGAGACGTTAGGCCTCGCGCGCGCAGAATCGGAAATGATTTTGCATCAGAACGCCGCGCGATTATTGAAAATAAATTAACCGCCAAGACGCAAAGCGCGAAGGGTTTGTCATGCTGAGTCCTTCACTGCATTCAGAATAAACCCCGCGAGGCATCTTGTTACTGGGAATTGAATCAAAGTCGAATAACAAGATTCTTCGTCGCAGAGTTTACAGTGAGCAAAGCGAATCTGCTCCTCAGAATGACATCGCGGCCTTCCTATTCGCGGTGAGATCGGAGAATTAAATGACAACACAATCACTTGCGGTTACAGTTAACGCGAACGCCGCGCTCGCCAAACGCGAACGCGCCAACGCGCTGCGCGATAATTTTCTACGCCTCACCTCCCTCGTCATCGTCCTCGCGGTGTGGGAAATTTATGGACGCTCCGTCAATCGCTTGCTCTTTGCGCCCTTCAGCGCAGTCGCGCAAGCGGCGGTGGAAATTATCGGCAGCGGCGAATTGTGGAAATATCTTTCGCTTAGTCTCGTCGTGTTTGCGCAAGGACTTGGACTCGCGATTCTCATCGGCATTCCGCTTGGTGTGTTGATGGCGCGCGTGCGCGTGGTGGATACGATTTTAGAAATGTACATCAGCGCGCTCTACGCCATGCCATTGATCGCGGTCGTGCCGTTGTTGGTGTTGTGGTTCGGATTTGATACGTTTGCCAAAACCATCG
>JACQEA010000108.1 GCA_016200825.1 Chloroflexota bacterium
TGCGTGAGATACAATTGTTTCACGCCCGCGCGTCGCGCGCACTCGGCCGATTCCGCCGCGGTAATGTGTCCGAATTTGCGCGCGATCTCCGCGTCTTGCGCGAGATAAGTTGCTTCCATGACTAACGCATCCGCGCCGCGCGCGGGTTCGACAATTTCTTCGATGCGCGCAACATCGCCGACGTACACGAGTTTGGTGCCGGGAATCGGATCGCCCAAAACTTGCGCGGGTTGAATGACGCGTCCATCGGCGAGCGTGATCGCTTGACCCGCGACGAGTTTTTTTCGTTCGGGTCCCGCCGGCACCCCTAATTTTTCCGCTTGCTCGACGAGAAAGGGCTGGCGGGTTCGTTCTTGAAACACAAATCCAAAACAACCGCTCCCGCGATGTACGACCGAGAACGCATCGAGAAATAAATTTTTTTCTTCCAGCACGCGGCCTGCTTTCAGTTCCAAGAATTCTATTTCAATTTCAAATTCTTGTCCGCGCAAAACGACTTTCATCAAATCGCGCACGCGATCCAACGCCCATTTGCCCGCGTGGATTTCCAATTTTCCAAACGCGACGGCTTCCCAGCGCGCGAAGGTGGATGCGAGACCGCCGATGCCCAGAATGTGATCGAGATGCCCGTGCGTCAAGAAAATGCGCCGCAGGTCTTTGAATCCCAATCGGCTTTGCAAAATTTGGCGCTGCGTTCCTTCCGCGCAATCCACGAGATAGCGGTCGCCTTCGTGAATAATCAGCGTAGAAGTCATGTTGCGTTCCGCGCTCGGCGCGGACGCGGAGGTGCCTAGAAAACAAAGTTCAAACAAGAGATTCTTATTCCTTTCAACCGCGCAGATTCACACTTCGTTCGCTAACTGAACGTCTGCTAATGCGATCACATTATCCATCCCTGCAAGCTTTCGATACAGCCGCTCGTCCGAGGTCACGAATAATAGATTCTCTTGTTGTGCCAGCGCGACGAGGTACGCGTCGTAGATTGCCAAATTCCGTTCCACACAAATTTCAATCGCGGAGATCAAGGTATCTGAATCGAAAAGAAACACCGCGATTTCGAGTTCAAGAATTCCGAGAATGAATTCTCCTACTTCTTCGATTGTGAAATCCCGTGAATTAATTAACGCATTTCCGATTTCATAAAGCGTGAGGTCGGCAATACAAATTTCCCATTTGCCAGCCGCGTAGCCGTTTCGCAATTGACGCGCCAGATCATAATTGCGTTCGTTCCGAAACCATTTGACGGCAACGGACGAATCCATAAGCAGAACGTCTTCAGCCGTGATCTGTCTCACCCGAGAGGCCCCCGCATCTTGCGAATAAAAGCGACGCTATCGAAATTCGGATTGTGTTTTTTGCGGGCTGCCTTATCCATCACGTTCAGTGCCCATTGAACGTTCGGTTTGTGCAAAATTGAACCGCGCTTGGGACGTGGTCGCTGTAATCGCTCGCGCAATGCTTCGCGAATCCATTCGCTCCGCGAGCGATGTTCTGCTTTGGCGGCGCGATCAACTTTATTCAAGAATTTGTCCGGCATCGTCACCAAAACTTTTGCCATTGTTTCACCTCTGGAGTGGAGTATATCCATTGTATAGCATCTGTCAATGCGGGTAAATAAAAAACTAGGGCGTGTATGCAAAAAAATTTATTGCCTCGGATTTTGTTGAAAAACGGTGTTGCCAAATACGCGAGACTTATTCAGGAAGATTTTGCATACACGTCCTAGCACCCTTTCGAGTCCGAGTTGCTTAGAATCTCTAAAAAAATGAATTACATTGTCACCCTGAGCGAGAGCGAAGGGTCTTGTTGCTTCACTGGCGATCAAGATTCCTGTTGAAACTACAAGATTCTTCGCGGAGTTTACACTGAGCGAAGCGAATGTGCTCAGAATGACATTCTCGGCGCATTTTCTCCAATTCCCAAACCTCTTCGACCTGCTCGCGGCCTTTGACTTTGAGCGGCGGCAGTTCTTTGGCGTGAATGTGATCGCGGACGAGCGCGTACGTGGAACGACTCAAAATAATTTGTCCACCACTCGCGTTTTCTTGCAAACGTTTCGCGAGATTTACCGCGTCGCCAATCGCCGTAAAATTCATTTGTTGCGTGGTGCCAACATTGCCTACGATCGCGTCGCCGGTGTGAATGCCGATGCCATAATTCAATCGTAATTCCTTCGGCAGATCCTTGTGGACTTGATTCACCGCATCGCGCATCGCGATTGCCGCGCGCGCGGCGCGCAGCGCGTGATCGGTTTGCGTGAGCGGCGCATTGAATAACGCCATCACCGCGTCGCCCATAAATTTATCGAGGGTGCCTTCTTGTTTCAGAATTGCGTCGGCGGCGACGGAAAGATATTGATTCAACACATCCACCAATTTTTCCGGCGAGATCGCTTCGCTGAAATGCGTAAAGCCGCGAATGTCGGAAAAAAGAATCGTGATCTGCTGACGCTTGCCGCCCAATTTCAATTGATCCGGATTCGTCGGCAGGCGATCCACAACCGCGGGCGAAACATAACGCCGAAACATTTCGCGCGTCGCTTCCAGCCGCCGCTTTTCGGTCAGATCATCTACGACAATCGCGACGCCTTGCGGATTGCCGTCCCCGTCTTTGAGCGCGGAAATATCGAAACTCAAATTCACGGCGCCGCGATTGCTGATGCTCGATTCGATTTCTTCCGCGGCGCGCGCGCTGTTGCCGCGTTTGACCTGATCCACCAAGCGCGCGAGCGGATTTTCCGCGAGGGGCAGAGTGGTTTTGTTATATTCTACGCCCAACGTTTTTTGGGCGGGGGTGCTAAAAATATTTTCCGCCGCGCGATTGAACGCGGTGATGCGATCTTTGAGATCGGTCGCGATCACACCCGACGCGATGGACGCAAAAATATTATCTTGAAACGTTTTGAGCTCGCTGACCTCTTTGATTTTTTGGCGCAGACTCGCAAACAAGCGCGCGTTTTCAATTGCAATCGCGGCTTGATCCGCGAACGCGCGCAGTGTGTTGAGTTCTAATTCTTTGAACGCCCCCGCATGCATTCGATTGTCTACGTACACCACGCCAATCACGCGGTCTTTGATCTTGAACGGAATGCCGAGAATGGAACGCAAATTCAAACTGATGACGCTTTGTTGTTCCGCAAAACGCGGATCGGTGAGCGCGTCCGTCGCGATGAGCGGTTCGCCGCTTTTGGCGACGCGCTCGATAATGCTCCGGCTCACTTCGAACGCGGGACTGGCGATGGTGACGCGATCAAGATTACGCGCGACCTGAAAAGTTAATTCTTTGGACGCGGGATCGAGCAACATCAAAAATCCGCGCTCGGCGTTGGTGGCTTGAATGATCGAATCCATCGCGAGATTCAAGACTTGATCGAGGTCTAACGCTGAATTGACCGCGCCGCTGACTTGAAAAAGTTTTTCCAGCTGCGCGCGTTCTTTTTCTTGGCGTTCCATGTTCGCGTTCAGCTGCTCGATCACTTCCGCCAGCCGCGCGAATTGCGCGATCGTCGCGTCGGTTTCGGCTTCGGGAAAGTACGCGCGATGTTTCCGCAGCCACGACGCGAGGTCATTTAGACCACGGCGCAATTGCGAAATGTCAGAGCGCGCGCGCAGAATAATCGAAGCCGGAGGTTGGCTAGACATAGGTGGATTTATTTCTTGCTATCCAGCAAGCGCAATTGATTTTCCGCTTTGAGTTTCAGTTCGGGCGAGGCGGATGTGCTTTTAATTACCAAATTGAATTCAATCCGCGCTTTGTCTATCTGATTAAATTGAACTGCGAGCAAGCCTTGTCCAAAATGGACTTCGGGCAAATTGGGATCAATGCTTGCCGCGCGCGTATACTGTTGGATCGCGTCATTCGGTTTGCCGGTCACACGGTAGTAATCGCCGAGTCCGACGTACGCCAGCGCGGAATTTGGATTGAGCGCAATCACTTTGTCGTAATTCTTTTTCGCGTCCTCGTACTGTTTCTGTTGCAGCAACACGTCGGCAAGTTGCAATAATAATTCTGGATTGTCCGGCAGCGCGTTGACTCCGGCTTGATAATATTTTTTCGCGCGGTCCAGCTCGTTCAGTTTTTCTGCGAGCGCGCCCGCGCGCAGATAGCCGCTGGATAATTTTTGATTGCTGGCAATCGCGGCTTCGTATTCCAAAAATGCGCTTTCGTACTCCTTATTGCGTTCCAACAATTCTGCCAAGCGCAAATGCGCGCCGCCATCGGTAGAATTTTTCTGCACCGAATCGCGCGCGGCTTTGATTTGATCGGCGACAGATGTTGCGCCCGGAGTTGACGTGGTTGCGCCGGTCCGAAAAATGCGCGCGAGATCATCGCGCGCGATAAATGAAACGCCGCCGATCACGATCGCAAAAAATACAATCACGAGCGCGGTAATCGCGCACGAGAGCGGAGTGAGCGCGCGCCGTTTGGGTTGAGGTTGCGGCGTTTTGGTCGCGATTGAAACCGGCGGAGCAGTGGGCGCGGGACGCGGGGTTGCTGCCGACGACGCGCGCGTTAGCACAACCACGGGAGTTGCCATTGACGCGAGCGCGGGATTAGTTTGAAACACGGCTTGCTCGAACGCGCTCAAAAATTCCGGCGTATTGCCAAAACGCGCGGCGGGGTCTTTTGCCAATGCCTTGAGCAATACGCGTTCGAGTTCCGCCGATAAATTTGGATTGATCGAACGCGGCAGAGGAAGCGGCGCGTAAATATGATCGTGAATGATGGAGTACGGTGTGTCCGCGCTGAATGGAACGCGCCCCGTCAACATTTCAAACAAGACCACACCGAGCGAATAAATATCGCTGCGTTCGCTGACCGCTTCGCCTTTGGCTTGCTCCGGCGAAATATATTGCGGCGTGCCGATCAACATATCTTGCGATAAAGTGCTTTCACCGGCTTTCGCCATGCGCGCCAAACCAAAATCGGTGAGATAAACATGGCCATCGTTCGCGATCATGATGTTCGATGGTTTGATATCGCGATGCAACACGCCTTGCGCGTGCGCGTACGCGAGCGCGTTCGCCACCGGACGAATGATCGCGAGCACTTGATCAAGCGAAAGTAAGGCATCGCGTTGCTCCGCCTTGAGCGTTTTGCCTTCGACGTAGCGAATGACGAGATAGGGCGTACCGGCTTCTTCGGCGAAATCGTAAATGGGGATGATGTTGGGATGATCGAGTTTCGCGACGATGCGCGCTTCGCGATGAAAGCGCGTGATGAAACTCGCGTCTTCTTTGAACGCGGGGTGCAAAACTTTGATCGCGATGTAGCGATCCAGCGCGGGATGATAGGCTTTAAAGACCGTTGCCATTCCGCCTTGACCCAGTTGTTCAATGATGCGATACGGTCCAACGTTTTGTCCGAGCGCAAACGACATGAATCCCTCGGTGCCAATCTGAAAAAAGAATTAGCGTCTACGAAAAAAAAACGCAAGAGCACAAAAATTTCAAGAGTTTATTAGACTTTATGCGAAACACTTGCACCTGCGGCAAGTGCAGGTGTAAGTGTTACCGCCAAAGCTTATCTTGAGCGTAGCGAAGAAACGCCAAGGGCGCAAAGAAAAAAATGATAGCGTCATTGCGAGGAGCAGATTCGCTTCGCTCACTGTAAACTCTGCGACGAAGCAATCTCCAAGTGCATCTGGGGATTGCCTCGCAATTCCTCTGTGAGGCAAATAAATTGTACGCGCCGCGTTCAAATCAGGCTTAAAGCCAAAGTAAAATGAATGTAAAAAAAGGTCGAGACGAATCCGGCTCGACCTTTAGGTCACAGTTTTTATTTATGGGCCTGTGCTCAAAGACTCGCGTCCCCACAGATCATCCACCGGCACATTTTTGATCAGCACGCGCGGGATCGAGCCGTCCGCGTTCATCACATAAATTGCCCACGCGGTTCCGTTTTGATCCGAACGCCAATAGATCGCATTGCCGTCACGCGAAAATACCGGCTGACCGTCATTGCTCTTGCCGTTGGTCAATTGTTTGATTCCGTTGCCATCTGAATTGACGATGAAAACGTTGATGTGTCCTTTGCCGTCGTCGCCTTGATAAATAATTTTGTCGCCGCGCGGCGACCATTGCGGATTACTGCCATTGTCGCGCGTAATGGTCGCGAGCGTTTGCGTTTTGAAATCATAAACCAGAATTCCGCACACGCTGGTGTTCGGCAGACAACCGGAAAACGCCAAACGCAAACTGTCTGGCGACCACGCCGGATTGAAACCGGTCGTGATCTCGCTGATGTTTCCGCCATCCGCATCGGCCGTGTAAATTTTTCCGCCAATTTTTAGATTGCCGCGAAAAAAAACGATGCGTTTGGAATCCGGCGACCACTGTACGCAACACACGTCCGAAAAACCAATCACGCGTTTGCGCGCGCTGCCGTCCAAATTCGCGGTGTAAATTCCATTCTCGCGCAATTGATAATACGCGATTTTGGTTCCATCGGGTGACAACGCAGGCCACGATGCGCTGTCAATGACCGCGTGCGCGTTCTCGCCATCGCCGTCCGCGATCCAAATCACATGCGCTTCATTCCGGTCGCCCGTCACCACCGAATACGCGATTTTTCCGCGCGTCGCGGGAATCACGGCGCGGCGCGTGGGTGTTAAAGTTGCTTGCGCGGACGCGTCGCCGGTGATGGTTGGAAAACTACTGCGCGTGGGCGACGCTAGTTCGTTCAAATTATTTGTCGCGGGCGCGACGGTGCGCGTGGTGGAAAGCGAGCCTTGCAAGGTGGGTTGAATGCCAAAGAAAAATACAAACAGCAAACAAATCGCGCCCAGCGCGAGCGCGCCGAGTGTGCCGACAATCGCGACAAACGGGCGGTTGGAAGATTTTGGTTTGGGCGGCGCGTTGCGCAACGGTCCGCCGCGTTGACCGGCCGCGCGCGGGATCGCGCGGGGCGCGGCGCGCGCGTCGCTGACTTCGCTTGGACCGCGCACCGCGTTTTCCAGCGCGCGCATCAATTCATCCACACTGCCAAAGCGTTGCTCCGGTTTCTTGGCGAGCGCGCGTTGCAAAACAAAATCCACCGCGGGCGGAATATTTTTGTTGAACT
>JACQEA010000110.1 GCA_016200825.1 Chloroflexota bacterium
CATCACGTTCAATCTCGTGATGTTTCCGATGTTCATCTTGGGCGTGAACGGGATGCCGCGCCGCATTGCCGATCCGTACGTTTATCAACTCTTCGCGCCTTTGCAACCCCTCAATCAATTCATGACGATCAGTGCCTATGTCTTGTTCGCCTCGCAACTGATCTTTGCCGCGAATTTCATCTACAGTCTCTTCAAAGGCAAAAGAGCCGAAGCGAACGCGTGGCAAGCCAATACGCTGGAATGGTGCGCCGCTTCGTCGCCGCCGTTGCGGCACGGAAATTTTGAAACGATTCCAACCGTCTATCGCGGACCCTACGAATACAGTTCGCCCGAAGTGGATGAGGATTGGCTGCCGCAGAATCGCCCATTGCAACCGGAGCGGCCGAAGGCACCAACGCGCAGAGCCGTCCCCGCGCCGGGAAGCGAATAATTCAGTCGTTAGTCCGATAGTCTTATGGTCGGTTCAATATTCCGAATGCGCATGTATGCAACTATCTGGTTATTCGACTATCCGACTATCTGACTATCAGGCCAATTGACCAAATGTCCCTCATTGCCTTTCACAAATTTCTGATCACCGCCGCCATTTTATTCTGCGCGGGCTTTGCGTTGCGTCAGTGGTCGGACTATAGAGCCAGCGGAGAGGGTCTGGCGTTGCTGATGACTGTTGCATTTGGAATCGCGGCAGGTGGGCTGGGGATTTACCTCAAGCATCTGAGCGCTGTTCTAAAGATTCCCACCGAGGATTCCGAGTCATCAAACAAACTATCAAGTCTTTCGCGGAATCTCCTGCGCGGTCCGGAATCTCAGACTCGCGCGGAATCGTCGAATCCTTTCGTCACTCTTTGGGGTAACGAAGACAATACCTTGCGGCGCTGGGTTTCATCTTTAACCACGCCTCAAGTTTCGACCAGCAAGAAGAATGGGCATAACGAACAGGACTCGGATCAAGAAGGAGAATGAGTATGGCACACGCATCCATGTCAATCGAAGCCAATCCATCTAACATTCCGGGCCTAAGCACGCGCAAGTTCATCGTGTGGCTGTTCCTCGCGTCGGAGGTGATGTTCTTTACCGGGCTGATCGCCACGTATATCGCGATTCGCTTTGGCGGCGCGCAGTGGCCCATTGTCTCCGAAAAATTAAACGTACCGCTCGTCGCCATCAACACGTTTATTCTCATCGTGAGCAGCGTGACGATGGTCTTGGCATATGCCGCGATTGAAAATGGCGACACCAAACGTCTCAATCGTTTCCTCGTGGCGACGATGTTGCTCGGCGCATTGTTTGTCTCAATTCAAGGGTACGAATGGAGTTCGTTGTTGGGCGAAGGCACCACGGCGAGCAACGGTCTCTTCGGCGCGACGTTTTATACGCTGACAGGATTCCACGGCGCGCACGTTTCCGGCGGCGTCCTCGCGTTGGTATTCGTCGTCTTTCGATCCTGGCGCGGTCATTATTCTCTGGAGAATCACCTGGGGATCGAATTGATGGGATTGTACTGGCACTTTGTGGATATTGTCTGGATTTTTTTGTTCACCATCCTCTACCTCATCTAGTCGCTAGCCAAAAGTCGTTGGTCGTTAGTTGCGAATGAGTGACGACAACGGACGGATGGCGAATGACGAAAGGCGAATGACGAATGACTCAAACCCCCGAAACCCACGCGGCGAAACCGAACTATTTGAGAATCTTCGTGTTCCTCGCGGTGCTAACGGCGGTTGAAGTATTTGCCGCGTTTTCCATCGCGACCCCATGGTTGCGTGTGTCGTTCCTATTGTTGTTGGCGCTTTCGAAAGCGGGACTGGTCGCGGCGTACTATATGCATTTGCGCTTCGACAAAATCGCGTTCCGCGTGATTGCGTTTGGTCCGCTCGTCCTCGTCGCGCTGTTGACGACAGTATTATTTTTGGAACGGAATTTAGGACGCTAAAAACAATGCCCCATTTCAAACGAATGGTCATCGCGGGCATACTGGGGTTGGTGGCTCTATCGCTTTTCCCCGAGACCACTTGGGCGTGCCCAATGTGTCAGCCCGAAGTGAGCGATCCCGCGGCATTATCCTTTTCGGTCAGCGCATTGTTCTTGTTTAGCATGCCCTACTTTCTGATTGGCTTTCTCGGTTTGCAGTTGGCGCGCGCGATCAATCCGCAGGGCTATGCGCTGGCGCGCGATCGCATCGTGTCTTTCAGAAAATCGAGGCGAGGTTACGCGCTGATGGGCGTGTTCGGGATGCTCGTGTTGTACTCGGTCTTTAGTCCAACTGCGCTGGGCGCATTCAACCAATCTGCTCTGCCACTGCCGCGCGCGCAATTAGTCGCGCAGACGAATCTGAATGGAAAATCCATCGAATCCATTTCACTCGACAACAACGTCGTGGTGCTAAATTTTTTTGCGTCGTGGTGCGAACCGTGTAAAGCCGAAGTGGATGATTTGAGTAATTTGTATCGCGAGTATCAACCGCAAGGAGTGGAGGTCATTGGGATCGCGTTAGATTTGGCGGGTGAGCCGCATCGGCATCCCGACGGCGCGATTCATTTTCATCCCGAACCGAATGCCTTGCCAACGCTGATCGGTTTTGTGCAAGCGCATCAACTCTCTTATGCCGTGATCCCCACTAGCGCGCCGATTGAAAATTATTTCGGCGGCACCAAAGCAATTCCCGCGACGTACCTCTTTAGTCGGCGCGGCATCCTGAGCAAAACCTACTATGG
>JACQEA010000111.1 GCA_016200825.1 Chloroflexota bacterium
ATTTGGAAAATCTTTTTGGCGCAACAGGTTGAGCGCCGCCGCGAGCGCGAGCAAAACAAACGGCAACGCGAGGACGTGCGGATGCATATCGCCTAACAGAAAACTGAACTGCGGAAATTCGTCAATCACTTCATTCGTTTGCCCATTCACCACGTCGTGAATCACGCGCGAGGCGCGCCACCACCACCAATAATCGCTTGGCACAAACGAATTGCTCACGGATGCAGACGCGAGATTTTTCACGTCGAGCCAATTCCAAAAACTCGCGGGCAAAATTCCGCGCGCGTGCAGCGTCTCGAAAAATCCCTCCAGATTTCCCATCACGACTAGAAAGATTGGCGCGAAAAGAGGGAAGAAGAAATTTGCGAATTGCGAATTGCGGATTGCGGATTGCAGATTACGCGAGTTTTCATTCCGCAATCTGAATTCTGAAATCTGAATTAGATTATACGCGAGTCCAAACGCGCCGACCGCGCTGAGCGCGAACAACAGCGCAATCGCCAGATTGAACGCGATACTCGCCGCGACACCGATCAACATCGTCAACAGCGCGACGATCACATAACCGAAATAATAATAACTGATCGCGAAACCCGAAAGCCACGGATCGAGCGGCGGAAAACGATCGCTTTGCAAAATGCCATTGAGAAACGCAAACTCCATCGGCTTCTCGGTCGCGGTGATTTCGGGATTGTACGCGCGAAAAAATGCCCACGCGAAAAACGCGACGGTGAAAACTAATTCGGTCGCGAGAACTAGAGATTTATTTTTGCGAAGCCATTCGATTGGTGAAGACGTATTGCGTAAAACGTAATGCGTAATGGTAGGTTCAAGCAATTCGGGCGCGGCGGATTGTTCAGCGCGTTTTTTGCGGATGGTTGCGCGTGTGACGCGTTTTTTACGCGATGGTTTCGCGTTCGTTTCAAGAGTTATCGCGGTCGGCGCAAGGTCGCTCGCGATTTGCAATTCACTCTCAACCAAACGCGCGGCTGTATTAACTTTTTGTTTTCGCCCGAAAACAAACCAACTCGTTATCGCAATCGCGAGCGCGACGACGAGCGCAGTCGCGCGCGTGTTCATCAAAAAACCAAGCGTCCCCAAAAGCCAATACGGATACGCGATGAGCAACAGCCCAAGCGGTTTCGCGAACGCATAGCCGCGATCCGGCAAGTTGCGAAAAAAACGAAACGCAATCGGAAACGCCGCGAGTCCGATCAGTTCGAGTAAGAGCCACCAAGAAAATGTTTCAAACATCAGAATAATTTTTCTGCCACAGAAGCACACAGAAATCCACAGAAAAGTTTTAAGAGTTTTCCTGTGGCGACTAATTTTTCATTTTGAATATTTTCACGCGTTCATTTTGATACACCAACTCCAAAATTCCGCCCTGCGTCATCGCATCAAACTTTGCCAAACCCTCGGCGTTGTAAAACGCGCGCTCGAGATCGCCGACGTAAATGTACGTGACGCGATAGCGTTTCAAATTTTCGAGTGCGACACTTGGATCGCGCGTGTTGTAAATTTGGCGCACCACCTCAATGCGATGATCAATGATCGCGCCATCTACAATCGAGCGTTGCTGTTTCTGATGCCAATCCCAACCGATGATCGTCGGCAAGCCGGTGTAAATCGAAACGCGCGCGCCCCAATGATACAACGGCGCGTTGCCTTCCAACATCACGGGCGAGCCCGCAATATTTTCGCGCAGCCATTGAATCGCGTCGCGATCAAAATCCAAAATCAATTCTTTATTTTGATCGTAATAGACCGCGCCGCGCATATAGTCCATTCCATTCAAACCCGCGTTGTCGCCCGCGACAAAGCGATCATTTATTTTCGCGCGCGTCGCGAAGATTGGATACATGAAACCAGTGAACAGTAAGACAGCAAAAAGTAACCACCAAATTCTTCGCAACGAACCATGATGCGTGATACGTGAACTACTACCTATTAGCCGCTGACTGTTGACTGTTGACTGATGACTGAAGACTCCGATTCCTGCCGCGCTGGCGACTCCCAAAAATATCCACACCTGCAAATAAAATTTGAAAACTGTGTTCATTCGCCCGATGTCGCCGCGCAACGTGACGACCTC
>JACQEA010000112.1 GCA_016200825.1 Chloroflexota bacterium
CATCGGAATTTGTTTCGCGCTGCTGTCCATTTCATTGAGCGCGAGCGTGTGCAGATTTTGAAACATACTCAAGAGCGGCGCGTTATTGTCCGCCGAAAAATAAAGTTTCTGAATTGAATTCACCGGCATCGAAGACGATGCGACCCCGTGAAAGGTGTTGGTGTCCGCGTTGAACAAAAAAAGATTGCACGTTTCGGCATGGACAAGTTCCGCCGCAGACTGAACGATGCGCGCCAAGACCGTTTGCGGATATAACGACTCGGCAATAGGGCGCGAGATTTTTTCCAAGACCGCGATTTGCGCGCGATAGCGTCGCAACATTTCTGACGTTTCAACCGTATGCGCGTCGCTGACGCGATCTTCGCCCGTTCCCGATTCTGCTGCGCGCGCGCGGCGCGCTTCGGACAACAGGTACGCGTTACCGAGCGCGAGTCCGGCTTGTTCCACTAATTGCGCGGCACATTGAATTTCGGTTTCACTAAATACGCGATCCGCCGCGGAATCGCCCGCAATCAAGAGACCGAAAATTTGATTGCGCGCGTAGATGGGCGCGACGAGCGCGGCGCGCGCGTTGAGTTGCGCGGGAAGAATTTCATTCGCCAAGTACGGCAAACTCGGACACAACGCGACCGGTTGTTGTTGGTCGAGAATGCTTTGGAGCGCGCGTTTCGTGTCGGGCGCAAAAGCGATCGCGCGAATTTTATCGCGGTCGAACGCGGAGGAGTACGCGCCGTGAAACGCGGCGGTTTCAGAATTGAAAAGAAAAATGTGACACGCGGACGCGTGAATCAGCGCGGCGGCGTGTTGGGAAATTTGATCGAGCGCGGGCTCTGGGTCCGGAGTGGAATTGAGCGCGCGCAAAATGTCCGCCATGGCGGCAGAAAACGAACCGCGCTCGACAAGTTGTTCTTCCAATTGAGCGCGCTGAGTGATTAGATTTCGCAAAACCGTGTCGCGTTCGCCGGTCAGGACGGTGTTCAATTCAACTTGTTGTTGCAAACGCGTATTCGCGTTTTCTAATTCCAACACGCGCGCGCGCCACTCCTCCGCGCGCGCGTCGGTCGCTTCATTTATCGCGGGCGATTCTTTTTTTGGCAATTCGATGACATCTTCATCCACAACACTCGGCGCGACAAATGCGCGCGCGGGTGACGCGTCGGCATCATCGAGTTGATGCCGTTTGAGCGCGGCGTTGATCATCGTTTGCGCCTGATCACTTTCCGCGCGCGCGACAATCGCTTCGGCGCCTAACATCTGCGCGAACTGGCGATCATCTTCCGAAACAAGTGTGGAGGTGACAAAAAGAAATGGAATCGTTCTTAAATCGGGGCGGCTCTTGACTTCGCGGATAAAAGTAAAACCGTCCATGCGCGGCATCAGAATATCGGAGAGGATGAGCGCGGGACGATCGCGCGTAATGGCAATCAGCCCTTGAATCGCGTCGGGCGCGACGACAACGGTATGGCCGTCGGATTCGAGCATATGTTTCCAACGCGCGCGTTGCGCGGGATCGTCATCAACGACAAGAACTTTAGCCATGAATGCTCAGGCATTATACTGTTTTTCGCGCGGCGTGTCTAGCGGCGCGGCGGGACGATGATACAAAGATTCAAAATCAATTCGTTTGTACGCGCGCAAGAACGCATCTACAATTTCAGGATCAAACTGCGTGCCGCGATTTCTTACGATTTCCGCAATCGCTTCTGCGGGTTGCCGACCTTTGCGATAGGGGCGATCCGAGGTCATCGCATCGAAGGTGTCCACGACCGGCAACAATCTGCCCTCAATCGGAATTTCTTTTCCCTTCAAGCCGAATGGATAACCCGAGCCGTCAAATCTTTCTTGATGATACAACACGTACGCGAGAATCGGACGCAACAAGCCAACGCCTTCCAACATATTCGCGCCGACGATCGGATGTTTTTTCATTTCGGTGTACTCGTCGTCAGTCAAGTGACCGGGCTTGCGCAAGATCGCATCTGAAACCCCAATCTTGCCGATGTCGTGCAAGAGCGCGCCAATTTCCAAAATCTCGATTTGTTCGGTCGTCCACTTTAATTCGCGCGCGGTTTCAATCGCGAGTTGGGTCACGCGCCCGGTGTGACCGGCGGTGTACGGATCGCGCGCTTCAACCGCGTTCGCGATCACGCGCACCGTATCGGTAAATGCTTGTTTGAGTTCAGAATATAGTCGCGCGTTTTCTAGCGCGATCGCGCCTTCCAACGCGAATGCCGCGAGCGTGTCTGAATCTTCTTCCGCGAACGGCGTTCCGTCGGCTTTGTTGATCACTTCTAATACTCCGATAATTCGCGAGCGACTGATCAACGGAACGCAGACCAACGTTTGCGTAGTCAGCGCGGTGCTGGCATCCACGCCGCCATAATGTCGCGGATCGGCTTGGGCATCATTCACAATCAATGGCTTGCCATCGCGCGCGACTGCGCCGGCAATTCCAACTCCCGGCGGCAAACGCGTATCACTCAAAATCGCGCCCGCGGGACCGAGCGCGACTTTGAAAATTAATTCTTTAGTTTCTTCATCCACCAACAACAACGAACCGGCTTGCGCGCGCAAAAGCAAAACGGCTTTCTCCATGATCTGGCGCAAAACTTGATCGAGATTCAAACTGGTCGCCATTTCCCGGCTAATGTCAATCAGATTTTGCAATTGGGTCGCGCGTCTCTGCATTTTCTGATATTGCCGCGCATTTTCCAAAGCCGTCGCCGCTTGCGTACTCAACGCGTATAACAATTGCATGTCGTCTTGTGAAAATGGTTGCGCTTGATTTCGCCGCGAGACAACCAACACGCCCACTAACGGAGATGCTTGCGCGCTCATCGCGGGCGGAACGAGGGGAACACAAATCGCGGAACCAACTTGAGTGGGCTTGGCGGAAAAATTGGTAAAGCGATTTCCAGTCACAGGTCCCACTAACAACAACGGCTCGCGATTTTGCGCGACCCAACCCGCGATGCCTTCTCCACTTTTGATGCGCGTCTCTTTGACGATGTGCGCGGAGAGATGGCGGCTCGCCGCGATAAAAAAATCGCCGCGATAATTATCCGGCAGGATCAACGACGCGCCATTCGCCTGCGTCAAATGGATCGCGGTTTCTAATATTTCCAACAGCAACGGTTCCCATTGCAAAATCGCGGACAAGCGCGCGCCGACCATGTACAGCGTTGAAAGGTCGGCATAGCGCCGCCGCAATTCTTCGGGCGCTTCTTCCGGTCGGGCTTGCGCTTGAATCGTTTCAGGCGATAAAGGTCGCGCTTTGGTTTTTTGTAGAGTTTTTTTGCTCAATGAATTTCCTATTTTAGAAATGCGGAGAATAAAAATCTATTCGCGCATACGAAAAAGTTTTTCTTCCCAAGATCAAAAACTCACGTGGTGATAATTTGATTCGTGCCGCCGCGCCGCGCGGCTTTTTGCGCGTGATCCGCGGCTTGGAGCAAATCAAAAATAGATGTGCAACCTTCGCGCGGGTAGGTGCTGACGCCAATCGTCGCCGAAACGCGCACGGG
>JACQEA010000113.1 GCA_016200825.1 Chloroflexota bacterium
CGGGAAGCGATGTGTTGGACGCGCGCTGGGTCGCGGCAGATGAATTGGCGCGCATTGATCTCAAAGCGGACACGCGCCAAGTGATTCTGAACGCGCGCCGGGAAAAAAGTTGAAACGCGATTTGTTTTTGGCAGGCTTGGTTGGCTGGCTGATCGGCGGCGCGATTTATTTTCTAGTGTCGTGGGTTACGAAATATTTCTCGAATTTAATTTACGATCAAATGGGCGTGACGCTCGTATTTGCCGCGCTGGGTTTGATCGCGTTAATAGAAATTCCGATGATGCTGTTTGGAATGCGACGTATGGCGCGCGGGAATATGGCGCGGAGTACTTTGGCGGCGACGTTTGGATTCTATGTTTCTTTCGCGTTTGTCTACGCGGATGTGTTTATTTTTTTGACTGGCGATCAATTACTTGGCAATGTGCTGGCGGCATTAAGCATCGCGCGCTGGATTAGCGGCGTTTGGATTAAATAATGTCCGATGCAATTCTCGCGATTCACGTCACTCCGCGCGCGCGGCGCGATGAAATTGTCGGCGCGCTAGGCGAAAGCATTCGCGTGAAACTGCGTGCGCCGCCGGTGGACGACAAAGCGAATGACGCGTTAATCAAATTGCTCGCGGATTATTTGGAGATCAACCGCGCGCAAATCGAAATCATTCGCGGCAAACGCGCGCGGCAGAAATGGGTGCGCGTCCGCGGCGCACGCGCGGAAAAAATCGCGGCGCTCAAAAAATAGAAATCCGTTTTCGCTGAGAATGTAGATATCTATTAGACATTATCCGAAATAAGAAAGGGCATCCACGAAAAACACGAAAGCACACGAAAACTCTAACGATTCTTTCGTGTTTATTCGTGTTTTTCGTGGATAACAATTATTGTGAATAAAGTCTATTTCATTTCAGTTTCTCCGGCGGCAGCAGCGGCGGGATTGATAACGGGCGCGCGCGGCGCAGATCGAATTGCTGATTGCGACGATACACTTGATACGCAAGGATGCCGGAGCCAATGGATGCGAATAACAAAATAACTGCGAAGAGATTGATCGCGAGTTGAGTTGGGTCTGGCGCGGTTTGTGTTACGCTCGGAATCGCGGTTACAGTTGGCGCAAAAAACGCGGTCGGTGTGAAAAAAAGTGTTGGAGTCGCCGGAACAATCGTTGGCGTAAATGTTGGCGACGCGGTTGCGACAGGTGTGAGCGGCGGAATGATCAAAATTTGTCCGGCGCGCAAACGCGTCGCATCGGTCAAATTATTCGCTGCGACAATCAGCCGAAATTTTCCCGCGTCGCCGTACACTTTTTTGGCGATGAGCGATGGATTGTCGCCGGGCTCAACCACGTACGTTGTCGCGCCTGCTGGTGGCGTAATGCGCGTTGCGGTCGGCGCGGCGGTGTCGGGCGGAAAAGTTGGAATGAAAATTGGTGTTGGAAAAACGTACGGCGATTTGGTGGGTTCATCCGTCACGCGCGGCGTCGCGGTCGTTTGCGCGAGCGGTTCGGCGCGCACGGCAAAGGGCGCGAACAAAAAAAATCGCGCGAGAATTAGCGCGCTGGCAATTGCGAGTCCACCGACGACCCGATTCATTGACAACCCGCGGTGACGATTTTAGCATTGATCAATTTGTTGTTCGGATCGAAATAATTATTTTTGCAAACTCCGTTTTCAATCGGTTGAAGCAAAACATCTGAGCCGTCGAATGTATTTCCCAGATAGCGCATCCCTTGCGCGTTGTCGTGCTGAACGCTTTTAACTTTTGATCCGCGTACGCTGTTGAATTCAAAACGCCCGCTTTGCGAATAACCGAGCCACGCGCCATAATTGTCGTCGGCAAACGTGTTGTGATGAATATAGTTGCGCTGACCGTATGTCGCTTCGATCCCATTCGCGACACTCTTGGAGATTTTGTTGTAGAGAATTTCTAAATCGTTGCTCGCGGTCTCGGGCGTGTTGCCTTGATAAATTCCGTCGCCGTTCGCGGTTAAAATATTCCAACCGATTTGATTGCGATCCGATTGTTGCGTCAACACAATTCCCGCCGAGCCGCATCCCGCATCAACGCCCCATTGCGGACAGGAACGATTGTTGAACTCGACCGTGTTGGTGTACACCAAACTTGCCGTCGTGCCGTATAAATAAATTCCCCAGCCGCGATTGCGACTCGTATTATTTTGCTGCACGCGCAGCTTGGACGAATTGAGAATTTGAATTCCCGCTACGTTGCCATTCGCAACATTGCTTTGGAGTCGCGCGTTTACAATCGCGTTGAGAATGACACCGCCGTGCGGAATCGGTTTGAGATTTTCAATGTCGTAATTGTCGTCCACGTAATTGCCGCTGAAATCATTGCGTTCGATCACCAGACTTTTGCCGCTGAGCGCGTATAAACCCACGTCGAAATTTTTTACTTTGCAATTGCGAATCGTCACGCCGCTGCGGCCTTGCAACAAAATTCCTACGCCGACTTTATCGCCGATGAACGACGAGCCGTTGCAATCGAACGTGAGATTGTCCGCCATGATAATGACGGCTTGATGATATTCTCCGTTCGGCGGGAGCGTCGTTGATTTGTAGATTCGTAACGGCGATGTGATCAGCAAAAGCATCGCGAGCAATTTCATTTTCTCGATCCCTCTTTCATCCACGCGCGAATTTTTTCGATCAGTGCAGTTTCGTTGATGCGAGCGAAATCGGATGTATCCACTTCGATGATTTCGCTTACGAGCGCAAGATTCTCCAAACGACCTGTTTCACTCACCGCGCCAAGTTCATCCTGCGCAAGTTGATCTGTATGTCCCGGATGTCGCGTCCCGGAACTTACGCGAGCATTATACTGCGCTTGTAAAATTGCAGGCGGCGCGTAACATTGAATTTGGAGCGCCGCGAAATTATGTTGGGCTTGAAGCGCGCGAAAAGTTTCTGAACAAAATCGCGCGTCAAAATTACTTTCGACAATCACGGACTGCCGCGCCGCGAGGAGCGCCTCCACAAAATAAAACAACAACGCGTAACTCGCCCCACCTATTTTGCGCGACCACGCGCGATCGCTCCAGCCGAGCGAATCAAACAGCGCTTCTTTGATGTCGTCTTTCGTGATAAGTGGCAACGTGAGCGCGTGCGCGATTTTCCGCGCGAGTGTTGTTTTGCCCGCGCCCGGTGGACCCGACACGATGATCAAATAAATTTCCGCTCGACTCAATTCTACCAAAGGTTCGCTATTTCCTCAACGCGCGCCCAG
>JACQEA010000129.1 GCA_016200825.1 Chloroflexota bacterium
TAACGCGAGCGTCAACAATCCAGCGTAGCCAAAAAATTCAATGTTCGGATCGAATGGACCTTCCAACGCGAACGGCGAAATAATTTGAATCAAACGCGCAGGGTCGAGCGAATAACTTGCCCATTCTTTTGCCGCGTAATTTTCGCCGCGCACCGAATACGCAAAAAGTTCGACAAACGGAATCAATTGCGCGGCGGCAATGCCCGCGCCGAGCGTTAACGCGCCGAGCGTTAAACCGATTTCTTTGACGCGCGCGCGCCACGCCGCATCCGCGCGCGTGAGCGACGAAAACAAAACCCACAAGCCAAATAATGTGACCGCCATAAAATCAATTTGCGGATGACCGTTCAACAACATCAGCGCGGCAATTCCGCTCATCGCCGCGAACCACGCGCGCCGCGCGCGCAGATCGCGCGCGTGCGAAAATTTTGTGTGCGCGAAAAAAAGCCAGGGCATCCACCCTGCCGCGATCAGATTGGTCATATGTTGCATCTTGGCGACGAAAAAACCGCTGAACGAAAAAGAGAGCGCACCGATAAAACTCGCGGCGGCGCGAAAATTTTGCGTGCGTAAAAATAAAAACATTCCCACGCCCGCTAACGCGAGATGTGGCAACAGCGAATACGCGAGCGCGACGTGAATCGGAAAAAATCGGTACAAAATCCAATTCAGCGGATAGAGCGCGCCGACTTGTCCTTCGGCGAGCAGAGGAAATCCGCCGTGCATCGTCGAACTCCAAAACGGGAGCGCACCTTGCGCCAATCGTTGCGCGAGTTCAAAACGAATGGGATAAAAAAGTGATTCGATGTCGTAAGAAAAAAAAGTTTTCAATCCCAGCGCCGCGGGCAAATAATAAATGAACGGCGCGAGCGCGAGAAAAATTAGCGCGCGCGCATCCGCCGACGAAAACCATCGTCGCATCATTTGCATTCGCATCCCGATTCTTTTGCGCCCGCGCAAACGGAAAAGACGCGAATTGTTTTGATTTCAATTTCTGCGGGCGCGTCGACCGGATCGAGGCGCAGGCGCGCGATTTGATCGCCGATAAATAATTTGCCGCTCGCCGCGAGATTGACGCGATACGTGCGCCACTCTCCATCGGCTTGAACTAGAAATTCTTGTTGCTGGTCAGGAAAAAAATCGGATTGAAACTGCCGCGCAATTGTTTTTGTTCGGACTGCGCGCGCATTACAATTTCAACGTCGCCTAAATTGAACGACGACACATTCAGCGCGGGACTGCCGAGATACGGATCATTGCCTTCCGCGCGCATGTAGAGCGTACCGTCGCGCGCGGAAAAATCGGCGAGTTGATTCCACGCCTCCCACCCTTGCGCGTCGCGCGCGAAATCAAATGTGCGCGCGATTGTTTGCGCGTTCGCGCACCGCCGCCGCGCGTCCAAATCGCGCGCGATGTCTTCGCGTTTGAATACGCGGCGATGATCTACCAAAAAGAAAAATGTTTTATCCAGTTTATCGAGCAAGACCGGAAATTTGTCATAGCGTTGCACGCTGAGATTCGGATTCAAGTACGCGACTTGGACCGCCGAGCCAAAACCCGCGAGATAAACGATCACATCATTCGGCAACCGATCCGGCACGCCGACAAAAACGAGCCGCGCGTCCGGCGCGAGCGCGGGATAATACGCTTGCACTTGTTGCGTGATCGTTTGCGCGACCAACGTCGCGCGTTGATATTCTTGCGCCCACAAAAATGTCGCGAGGCCGGACGCGAGCAAAAATAATGCCGCGAGCGCGGCGCGCGCGCGGAGCGAAATTTCGAATCGCAAAAAACGCGCGCGGCTTGCCAGCCACGCCGCGAGCAACGTCACGCCGTACGAAGGCAAATAAAAAGAATAATCGCTTGGATTCGTGCTGATCGTCAAAAAATAAGTCAGCGGCGTCCACAATAACCCAAATAAAAATTCGCGGCGCGCGCGAAAAATAATCAGCCCAATCCCAATCGCCGCGAGCGCGAGCCAGCGCATTTCTGCCGTCACATCGGAAACGAGCGGAAATAAACTGTAGCGAATCAGCGCGTCGATCCAACCCCACAATCCTTCGCCGAGATATTCAACGCCGCGCGCGGCGATCTTGCCCAAGAAAAAAAATCGCACCGGAAAGTACGCCGCCAAAATAATCCAATACGCCGCGTGCCGTCGCATCCGCGCGGGGACGCGCAATAAATCGCGCGGATAGTAGAGCGCATCGTACAGCAAAATGATCGCGGGCAGTGTCACCGCCAGTTCTTTGGAAAACAGCGCGAGGATGAACGCGCCGAGCGACCAAAAATAATTTCCGCGCGCGCCGTCGCGGCGATAGCGCATAAAAAAGAAGAGCGCCAGCAAAAACCACAGCGCGCACAGCACATCGTTGCGCGCGGCAAACCACGCCACCGCGCTCATGTGAATCGGCAAGAGCGCGAAAAAAAACGCGGCAAAGCGCGCGGCGAATTTATCGCGCAATAAATTTCGCGCGACCCAATACGCCGCAAACGTGGCGAACAGATGAATGACGATGCCGACAAAATGATAACCAAACGGCGCGACGTTGCCGATAATAAAGTCCACCAACGCGAGCGCGGAAACAAATGGACGCAAATAAACATAGCCGGTGATGCTGCGCAAAAACCATTCGTCCCACGCCGCCGCGTCACCCACCACCAACCCGCGGCTATTGAAAACCAGAATGCGCAAATAATCAAAATCGTCGCCGTTGAACGCGGAAAAAAAGGTTGGCAAATACGCGACGCCGATCACGCCGGTCAACGCAAGCAATAAACCAAACTGCGTTCGTTTATTTTTCAACGCGCATCTCCCCGAACTGCGCCGCCGTGCCGGTGGAGGTTTCTAAATCCTCTAGCGTGATTGAATTATACACGATGACGACCAACTGATACGCGCCGGGCGCGAGATCGCGCGGCAAAAAAATTCCCGCGTCGTCCTGAATAATTTCGTTCGCGCTCCAACCAATCGTCGGACGCAAGCCGCTCGCGGGTTCCGCGTCGCGTTGCGCGATCACGCGATTTTGCGCGTCGACAACGCGCAACGATACGGTATAGCGCGCGCGCGGCGCGTGCGGCGCGCGCCAAAATAATGTGACGAGCACGAAATCGCCCGCGCGCAATTTCGCGTCCGGCGCGCGTGAATAACCGATCAGTTCAAGCGCGTTCCCCGCGCGATCCGTAAATTGCGCGTTAATTTTTTGCGCGGGCGCGTCCGCGCGCGGCGGCAAATTGATCACGCGCCACAACTCCGCGACGCGCGTCACACGAAATTTATCCGCGAGCTCGGTGAGCGTTTCCGTTTCGCTTGGCGGCGCGGTGAGATAAACCGCGCGTCCATTTTTTATTTCGCGCTCGATCTCGTCTTGGCGCGAACCGTACGGCACGAGTCCAAGATATTGTTTTTGCGTCAACACTTTCCAATGTTCCACATCGCGGCGCGCGCCATCCACCGCTTGCAAATATTCGAGCGGCGTCAACGATTCCCACGCGCCCACAATCAACGCGTTTTGTTCCAACGGTTGCGCGAGATTTTCTTGCCACGCGGTTGCAATGTCCGTGCGCGCGCTCCAATCGTTGCGCGCAAAATTTTGCGCGATCAAGAACGCGCTCGCGGCAAGAAACGCGCCCGCCACGCCGACGCGCGCAAGCCACAACCCGCGCGCGGATTTTGCCAAAAACCAATCGCCGATTTTCGCGATCCCAACGGCAACGAAAAAAAGAAAGGTGAGATACGACGGAATAAAAAATTTTTCCACATCCAGCGTGTTGAAGAAAAAACAAAACGCGCTGTTGCCGAGATTAGCGAGCGCGAAAAATCCAAACACGGCGCGCGGAGGCAAATCACTTCGCCACCCGCGCGGCGCGCGCTTGAGCGCGAGCGCGCCCGCGCCAATTATTCCCGCGACAAATCCGAGCGGCGTAAATTGTTCGATCAATAAGGGCAGATATAAATCGGTCACGCGGCGGATGATCCAATCCAGCGGACCGTAGCGCATAAAACGGCTCACATTTCCGCCCAGAATCATTTCGTTGAAATCTTTCCAATGAAACTCGACGCCTACATCACTTTCACCGCGCCACAGGACATAGAGATACAAAAGTAACGGCGCGAGAAACGCGAGCGCGAGTTGCGCGAGGCGTTGTGGTTTCAAGAGCGCGGCGCGTTCGTGTTGCCAAATAAAAATCGCGAGCGCGGGCGCGAACCAAATCATCGTGCGATGATTCGTAAGACTCAAACCAAAAACAAAAATCGGCACGCGCAAATCTACGCGGCCCGCGCGCCACAAAAATAACAGCGCGGTCACCGCGACGACAAAGAACGCGTGCAACGTGTACACGCGCGGAATCACCGCCTGCGACCATTCCACGCGCGACACCGCGAACAAAATCGCGGCGAGCGCGG
>JACQEA010000130.1 GCA_016200825.1 Chloroflexota bacterium
ACCGTGCGCCCAATAAGCAACCGGCACAAATTTAGAAAACAAAAAACCGTCAGTCCTTGCATCTGACGTTTTTTTTTAATCATCCCACTCCCAACAATTCCACTTCAAACACCAGCGTCGCGTTCGGCGGAATCACGCCGCCCGCGCCGCGCTCGCCGTACGCGAGATGCGCGGGAATCTTCAGCTTGCGTTTGCCGCCCACTTTCATTCCGGCAACGCCCTGATCCCAACCTTTGATCACTTGCCCCGCGCCTAATTCAAATTCAAACGGTTGCCCGCGATCATACGACGCGTCGAATTTCGTTCCATCTGTCAACGTGCCGCGATAATGCACGGTCACGTTATCGCCGCTTTGCGCTTCCGCGCCCGCGCCGATTTTTATTTCTTCCATCACGAGTTGGTCTGCCAATTCATTTTCCTCTGCTAAAAATATTGAACCGCAAAGACGCCAAGAAATTCAAAACATGAATTCCAAATCAAATTCAAAATTTTGATTTCAGAAATTAGATTTTTGATTTTTTTTCTTCGCGCTCTTCGCAGTTTTGTTGTAAAAAAATTTTCCTTTGTGTCCTTTGTGCCTTTGTGGTAAAGAATTTTTGTCTGTATTCTCCGCGTCTCTGCGGTGAAATTTACAACTCTATTTCCATTTTTTTACCACAAAGAACAACAAGTTTTTTTCTCTGTGTTCTCTGTGCCTCTGTGGTAAAAATCATAGCCCCGCTTCGGCGCGTAGAATCTCCGCCTTCTCCATCACTTCCCACGGCGCGTCGATGTCGTGCCGCCCAAAATGTCCGTACGCCGCAGTCGGCTGATAGATCGGTCGGCGCAAATTCAAATCGCGAATAATTGCCGCGGGGCGCAAATCGAAATGCTTATTGATCAGCTCGACAATTTTTTTGTGCGGAACTTTTTCCGTGCCAAACGTTTCGACCATAATTGAAAGCGGATGCGCCACCCCAATCGCATACGCAATCTGAATTTCGAGCCGCTCTGCCAACCCCGCCGCGACAATATTTTTCGCGACAAAGCGCGCCATATACGCGCCCGAGCGATCCACTTTGGTCGGATCTTTGCCGGAGAATGCGCCGCCGCCGTGCCGCGCGATTCCGCCGTACGTGTCAACAATAATTTTTCGTCCCGTCAGCCCGGCATCACCAAGCGGACCACCAATCACAAAACGCCCGGTCGGATTGATCAAGTACTTCGTGTTCTTGTCGAGCAAGTTCGCGGGAATGATCGCTTCGATCACTTGCGCGCGCACATCTCTCGCGATTTGTTCCTGCGATGCATGATCGAGATGCTGCGTCGAAATGACAACCGTGTCGACGCGCGCGGGTTTGCCTTTGGAATATTCGACGGTGACTTGGGATTTTCCATCGGGACCGAGATACGGAATCGTTCCATCTTTGCGCACCGCCGCGAGTCGCTTGACGAGTTGATGCGCGAGTGAAATCGTCAGCGGCATATATTCCGGCGTTTCGTTGCACGCGAAACCGATCATCATCCCTTGATCGCCCGCGCCGATTTTATCAATCGGATCGCCTTTGCCGTCGCCGCGCACTTCCATCGCATCGTCCACGCCTTGCTTGATGTCCGGCGATTGCTCTTTCAACGAGACGAGAATGCCGGTCGTTTTGTAATCCAAACAATATTTGGAATCGGTGTAACCGATTTTGCGAATGGTTTCGCGCGCGATCGCTTGCGCGTCGAAATACGCGGTCGTCGTGATCTCACCGAGAATCGCGATCACGCCGGTCGTTGCGGCGGTTTCACACGCGACGCGCGCCATCGGATCTTTCGCGTAAATCGCGTCGAGGACGCCGTCCGAAATTTGATCGCACAATTTATCGGGATGCCCTTCGGTAACCGATTCGGACGTCAACAACATTTTTTCTGCGGACATGAATGTGGTGCTCATGATTCTCCTTTAGTCATTAGTCGTTAGTCGTTAGTCGGTAGTCGCTAGTCAACAGTCTTCAGTCATCGGACTGTCTTTACTGATTACTGAATTCTGATTACTGATTACTGTTTACTGTTTACTGTTTACTGATTACTGTTTACTGGCTCTACGTTCCTTCTTCCCAACTCGTCAAATATTTTTCTTGCTCCGGCGTCAGCGTGTCAATGTGAATTCCCATCCCCGCCAGTTTCAGCCGCGCGATTTCTTTGTCAATATCATTCGGCACGGCGAAAACGTTCTTGGGTAACTTGCCTTGATGCTTGGCGAGATATTCCGCGCTCAACGCTTGATTCGCAAACGACATATCCATTACTGACGATGGATGCCCTTCCGCCGCCGCGAGATTCACGAGCCGCCCTTCCGCGAGCAAATTGATGCGCCGACCATCTTTCAAAATGTACTGATCCACAAACTCGCGCACGCGTCGCTTTTCGGACGCCATTTGTTCGAGCGCAGGAATGTTGATCTCGACGTTGAAATGTCCGCTATTGGAAATAATCGCGCCGTCTTTCATTCCCGCGAGATGATGCGCGTCGATCACATTCTTGTCCCCGGTCGCGGTCACAAAAATATCGCCGACGCTTGCCGCGTCTTCCATTTTCATCACATCGAATCCGTCCATCACCGCTTCCAGCGCGCGCAACGGATCGACTTCCGTTACGATCACACGCGCGCCCATACCGCGCGCGCGCGACGCAATTCCGCGCGAGCACCAACCGTAACCCGCCGTGACAAACACGCGCCCCGCGAGCAAAACATTGGTCGCGCGAATAATTCCATCGAGCGTTGATTGCCCAGTGCCGTAACGATTATCGAAAAAATGTTTGGTCTGCGCGTCGTTTACCGCGACGACCGGATATTTTAGCGCGCCTTCCGCCGCCATTGCGCGCAAGCGAATGACGCCCGTCGTTGTTTCTTCCGTCCCGCCGATAACATTTTTCAACAAATCGGTTCGCTCTTTATGCAGTGTCGAAAGTAAATCCGCGCCGTCATCCATCGTAATGTTCGGTTCGAAATCGAGCGCGCTGTGCAAATGTTTATAGTACGTCGCGTTGTCTTCGCCCTTGATCGCAAAGACCGGCACTTCGAAATGCGCGACGAGCGACGCGGCAACATCGTCTTGCGTTGACAATGGATTCGACGCGGCAAGCACAACGTCCGCGCCGCCCGCGACGAGCGTCCACATCAAGTTTGCGGTTTCGGATGTGACGTGCAAGCACGACGCGACGCGCAATCCTTCGAGCGGTCGTTCTTTTTCAAAGCGCGCGCGAATTTGGCGCAACACGGGCATATCGTTTTCTGCCCATTGAATTCGATAGCGTCCTTTTTCCGCGAGCGCCATATCTTTTACGTCGTAATTCTTTTGTGGCATTCTGCTCCTGTATCATTCGGGAATCGGGGGACAGGGATCAGTGAAAAATTTTCCCCGTCCCCTGACACCCGTCCTCTACTCTCACCAATTCAATTTTTCTCCGAACACTTCTCGAAATCGCCGCGCAAATTCTTGCAAAGAATACCGATGATTCTGCGTACCGTTTTCTTCCAGCGCGTACGTCGCGGCGAGCGAACCGATGCGCCCCGTAATTTCCCACGGTAATTTTTTCATCCAGCCCTTGATAATTCCGCCGCGATACGCGTCGCCGACGCCGGTCGGATCGGCTTGTTTACGCGCAGGCACGGGCGGAATATCAAAAGTTTTCTCGCGCGCGTAAATCGTCGAGCCCTTGTCGCCGCGCGTGACGATGAGCGTTTGTGTCGCGCGCGCGATTTGCGCGTCGCTCCATTCGGTTTTGTTTTTCAGCATTTCAAATTCGTAATTATTCACAATCGTCATCGTCGAGCCGCGCACACCTTCGCGCAATTCTTCGCCGCTCAAACGAATAATTTGCTGGCTCGGATCGTAAATGTACGGCAAGCGCAATTCTTTGCACTCGCCCGCGTACTGCACCATCGCGCGCGGATCGTTCGGCGAAATCACGACGAGGTCAATCGCGCCGTTGCCGCCGTGCGGTTTGAGCGAAAGTGTGTGCGCGTGCGCCATCGCGCCGGAGTAAAAAGACGCGATCTGATTTTGATC
>JACQEA010000131.1 GCA_016200825.1 Chloroflexota bacterium
CGCTTTTACGAAAATCCCGCGCCGTCCGCGGATTTCATCGCGCAATACGACGCGTTTTTCAAACGGTATTCGGAAAGCGCGCGTTTTAATCAAAACGGATATGAAGTGCGCGTCTACAAAATCGGCGCGCCCGAATTACCGACGAATCGCGTCGCCGCGCGCTTTGGCATCTACGCGGGGTGGGTCGAGTTGGTTGGTTATGATTTACGCGCGCTCGTGTGGGCGAGTGGTGAAACTCAGCGCATCGGTTTTTATTGGCGCGCGCTCGTGGCGCGTAAAGAATCGTTGACGCTGACCGCGCGCGTGATTGATTCAACGGGACGCGAATTATCATTTTCACGCGGTCCTTTGTTTGGCGACGCGTACGCGGTTGGCGCGTGGCCTGAAAGTATCGCGCGATCGGGTTTGGATATTATCGTTCCGCCGAGCGCGCTCTCAGGATTGTATCGCGTGCAATTAGAAGTAGAAGGAGAAGGCATTGGACGCGTGCCGTTATTGTCGTACACGAATCAAGCCGTATCAGATAAATTATTTATCGGACCGTTCAAGGTGACGGGACCGCCGCTCGCGCGTGATGAAGTCGCGAAATCAAATCCTGTCAACGCGAATTTTGCAAAACAGATCGCGTTGTTGGGCTATACGCTTTCGCCGCCGCTGGCGCGCGCAGGCGATCCGATCACGCTGACCTGTTATTGGCGCGCGGATCTGAAAATGGATGAGAACTATTCGGTCTTTGTTCATCTGCTCGATCCGCGCGGCGCGGTGCGCGCGCAAATTGATTCGCAACCGCGCGGCGGACTGTATCCCACTTCAATTTGGGATCGCGGCGAAATCGTGCGCGACGATTACGTTTTGAAATTGCCCGCCGATTTCGCGCCGGGCGAATATCGCATTTCGATTGGCTGGTACGCCTTTCCAAGTTTGGCGCGGCTGGGTATGTCCGATTCAACCGGACGATTACTCGACGATCATTTGATTCTCGACCAAGTTGTGACGGTAAAATGAAAATCGCGATGGTGGCTAGCGATTACGCGCCGACGATTGGCGGCGTACAAATTGCGGTTCGTAACATTGCGCATTACGCAACGCAGATGGGACACTCGGTAATTATTCTCTCCGCTCAACCAACGCGCGATATTCCCGCGCGCGAATTCGTTGACGGAATTTTGGTGCATCGTTTTCCATGGGGTCGTCGTCCGCTTTATTCATTGCTTCCGCGCGCCGCGTTTACTTTTTTGCAAATGGCGCGGACTCTGCGCGCCTTTCAACCCGACCTCGTTTACATTCATTTTCTGACGATCAACGCGCTCTATGTGTTGTTGTTGCATTATTTTTTGCGTTTCAAAATGGTTGCCTCCGCGCGCGGAAACGACATTCAAGGCATTCCCGCGCGCTCGCGCGCGCAACGCTGGATGTTGCCGCGATTATTCGCGCGCGCGAACGCGATTCTCTTTTGCTCCACGATGGTTCAACGCGATGCCGCGCCGTACTTGCGCGCCGCGTCGCCGCGCGCGTACGTTGGCATTGTCGGCGATGGATTCAACCCGGACGAATTCGCGCGCCCGCGCGCGTACGCGCATCCCGCGCCGTATTTGCTCGCGATGGGGCGCTTGGTCGAAAAAAAAGGATTTGATTTATTGATTCGCGCGTTCGCGCAAATCGCGTCCGATTTTCCGCGCGTCGAACTATTGATCGCAGGCGATGGCGAAGCGCGCGGCGCGTTAGAATTTCTGGTCGCGGATTTGCAAATGCAAAATCGCGTGCGCTTGCTGGGCTTTGCCGATCGCGCCAAAACGATTGCGTTATTTTTTGGCTGTGAATTTTTTGTGTTGTCGTCGCGTCTGGAACCGTTTGGGATTGTGGTGTTAGAAGCCATGGCGGCGCGCAAAGCAGTGCTTGCCACGCGCTCGGGCGGCATTATGGATTTGGTGCAAGACGGTGTGAACGGGAAATTGGTCGAAGTAGAAATTGAATCGCTTGCGCGCGGCTTGAGCGATTTTTTGTCGCGCCCCGCCGAAACGCGCGCGATGGGTGAACGCGCGCCCGCCACGATCGCGCAATGGACATGGCGCGCGGTGACGCAGCAGTTTGTAGACGTGTTCACCAAAGTAGTAACACCCGTTGAAGCGCGCGATGAGAGGTTATGAATTTTAACCGCAAAGTAAGATGAAGTCATTTCTGGAAAATTTTTGTGTGCTTCTGTGTGTTTCTGTGGCAGAATTTCTCGCTCGGACAAAAATGATTTAATGGAAAACGAGACGATCATTCTCGCCGCGAACGCGGAATGGGATTGGGAAACGCGCGTGAATTGTCATCATCTCGCCGCGCGCTTGGCGGAAAAAAATCGCGTCGTGTTTGTGGACACCATCGGCGGACGTACGCCCGCGCCGCGCGAGTTCAAAAAAATTCTGCGCCGCGTGCGCCGCATTGTCGGCGGCGTGCGAACGATTCGCGCGGATTTGCGCGTCGTCGCGCCGTTTGTGATTCCGATTTACGGAAATGAATTCGCGCGCCGATTGAACACCGTACTTGTCGCGTGGCAAATTCGCCGCGCGCTGCCGCGCGATGCTGAACCAATCCTGTGGATTTTTCTGCCCGCGCTCGTTGGCTTGATTGGAAAATTTCACGAAAAACTCGTGATCTATCACTGCGTAGATTTTCACGCCGCGAATCCAAACGTGCCAGCGCGGCAAGTAAACAAATGGGAACAAGAACTTTTGCGCCGCGCCGAAATTGTTTTCACGACTGCGAACACGCTGTATGATCACGCGCGCAGATTTAACCCGCACACGTTTTATTTGCCCAACGTCGCGGACCCGGAACATTTCGCGCGCGCGCGCGATGAATCGCTCGCGCTGCCTGACGATTTGCGCGATATTCCGTCTCCGCGCGCGGGTTACATCGGCAATATCAGCGCGTACAAAATGGATTTCGATTTGCTCGCGCAAGTTGCGCGCGCGCGGCGCGACTGGTCGTTTGTGTTCATTGGACCCATCGGACGCGGCGATCCTTCAACGGACATCACCAACTATCAATTGCCCAATCTTTATTTTCTTGGCGCGCGTCCGTACGCGGAGCTGCCGCGCTATGTGCGCGCGTTCGATGTCTGTCTC
>JACQEA010000132.1 GCA_016200825.1 Chloroflexota bacterium
CAAAGTAAATCGCGCGCTGAGCGAGAATGAGCGCGCGCTAGAAATTATTCGACGCGCCGGATTGCTCTCAGAACCAACGGAGCGAGAAAAGGAACGCGTCACAAAATGGCTCGCAGTCCCTGAAGAAGAACGCAAGCGTCTCCAACAAGAATACCGAACTGCCAAGTTAGATAAAATGTTGTCGGACATTGTGATTGAAAACAGACGATAGCAGATGGAAATCTTTTTTCTGGATGCAAGCGCAATCGTAAAATATTATCACGATGAAAAAGGCAGCGACTGGATTAGGAAAATAATTGACGCGCAGGATCAGAATGACAGCTGAATATTTTCAAGACGATACATGTTAGTCGTGAGATCATTGAATCAGCAGTTGAATTGATTTCGAAACATCCTCTAAAAGGCTATGATGCCATCCAGCTCGCGGTTGCCTTGGCATTACGAACAAATTTGCAACGCGAAGACCTTGCATTCACTTTCGTGAGCGCGGACGCAACATTACTCCAAGCCGCGCACGCCGAACAACTCGCCACCGATAATCCGCTTGATCATAAGGATTTAGACAAATAGAACACACGGCTATGCTATAATCCGCTTTAATGAAATTTCTCCGCGCGTTTCTCTTCACTCTCGCACTCACATACTCTATCACTCTCCTCTCCTGTCGTTCCACCGCGCAAACCATTGCGCGCGATCTGCGCTTGAATCTCGGTCTCGAACCGGCAACGCTTGACCCCGCGCTCGCCAGCGATCCGGGTGCGCAACAAATCGCGCGGATGCTTTTTATATCGCTCGTAGATCTCGATGCGGCAACCGGCGCGCCGCAACCCGCGCTCGCGCAATCGTGGGCTGTTTCCGCCGATGGATTGATTTGGGAATTCAAATTGCGAAATAACGCGACGTGGGTGCGCTATGCGCCTACGACCGAACGCTTTGAACAAAAACGCGCGGTGACCGCGCACGATGTGGTCTACAGCGTGCGCCGCGTGTTCGATCCGCGCGTGAATTCTTCTTTTGCTCCGGTGTTTGCGCCGTTACTGCGCGGCGCAGAACAATTGCGCGGCGCGGATATTCAAAAAACGTCGGCAACGGATTTTGAAAAATTGTTTGCCGCACTCGGCGTTCAAGCGCTCGACGATTTCACCGTGCGATTCACTCTGACGCGCGCCGCGAGTTATTTTCCCAGCATTGCGAGCGCGTGGTTGGTGCGCGTGGTTCCGCGCGAAGTGATTGACGCGGGCGGATCCGCGTGGACTGAACCCGGCGCGGTGTGGACAAACGGTCCGTTTGTTTTAGAACGCTGGACGCATAATCGCGAAATTATTTTGAAAAAAAATCCATTGTGGTATGCCGCCGATTCTGTCCGCATTGATCGCATTCGGTTTGCGATGTTTGCAGATACCGCGACCGCGCTCGATCAATATCAACAAGGCAATCTCGATTCGCTTGATCCGTACGGCGGATTGACCCCAACCGATTTCGAGCAATTACGCGAAGACCCATTCCTCAGCAAGCAAATGCAAATCACGCCGACGCTTTGCACACACTATTATGGATTCAACACGACCAAAGCGCCGTTCAATGACGCGCTCGTTCGCAAAGCGTTTAGCGCGGCGATTGATCGCGAAACGATTGTCAGCGCGTCGGTGAAACTCGGCGAGCCCGCGCGCTGGTTCACGCCCCCCGGCGTATTCGCCAGCGTCGAAAAATCGGACGCGTTGGGAATTGCGTTCAACGTGAATCAAGCGCGCGAGTTTTTGCGGCAAGCGGGTTACGACAAAAAAAAATTGCCGCCGATCACAGTGGGCGTGAATACAAATGACACGCATGAACGAATCGCGGAATCGTTGGTGCAGATGTGGAAAACAAATCTTAACGCCGAAGTATCGGTCAAGACTACAGACTGGAAAAATTATTTGCAAAATTTGCGCGACGACCCGCCCCAAATTTTTCGCTTGGGTTGGTGCGCGTATTTTCCAGACGCGGCGAATTTTTCCGAAAGCGTATTTCGCTCCGGGTCGCTCGAAAATTTTACGCGCTGGAACAATCCGCAATTCGATCGCTTGGTAGATAGCGCGGCGCACGAATCCGATGTGGCGCGCCGCCGCGCGCAATATCGC
>JACQEA010000125.1 GCA_016200825.1 Chloroflexota bacterium
GCGTTTGGCGAAATCTCTTTTTCAACAAGGCAGCTCACAAAGTTGGAGGAGGCGAACGAACGAATCGCGTTGTTCGCATATCTGCTTTCATAGTATAATTGCCGCAAGAGGAGGTACGTATGCCAATTGTTCAAGTTGAAGCCCAGTTACCCACTGATGAATTGCTGAAAGCCGTAGGAAAGTTGAGTCAATCCGATTTAGAGCAGTTTGTATCGCAAGTCATTGCGTTACGCGCCAAGCGGCAATCTCCAAGTTTGTCACATACCGAATCCGAACTATTGCTCAAAATCAATCAAGGAGTTCCTGCCGAAATTCAGAAACAGTACAAGGGACTCATTGCTAAAAGGCGCGCGGAAACATTGACGGCGAATGAACACGCCGAACTTTTGCGGTTGACAAAACAGGTTGAAAAACTGGAGGCGCGCCGCGTCGAATCTTTGGCGGAGTTGGCGCGGCTTCGCAACACCACGCTTACCGCATTGATGAAGAAACTAAATATTCGGAAACCAAGATATGCGTGAGCGTCGAGTGCCTGCCCATTTGAAAAGATTAGTTGTAGAACGCGCGAGGGGATGCTGTGAATACTGCCGTAGCCAAGCGCGTTTTGCTATTCAATCCTTTTCAACCGAACACATCGTTCCAACAAGTCGAGACGGAAAGACCACGCTCGACAATCTCGCGCTGGCGTGTCAGGGATGTAACAATCACAAATACACCAAGACGGAGGCGCGCGACTCAGTCTCGAATAAGGTCGTGCCACTCTATCACCCGCGACGGCAAAGATGGCACGACCATTTTACGTGGAGTGATGACTTTGCCGTCGTTATCGGATTGACACCCATAGGGCGAGCAACCATCGAAGCATTACATTTGAATCGAGAGGACCTCATCAATTTGCGACGCGTGTTGTACGCGATGGGAGAACATCCGCCAGCCGAGATTGACTAAAATCGAATGGACATCGGCAAACACGCGCAGGGCGACAATGCAGCGCGGGATTTTCTCCTGCACTATGGCGTTGAACTGCGCCGCATTGCGCCCTGCTCTAGCGTTCTCCGCCATTCCGTTTAACAGGACATTGACTCTTCCAGAATTCGCGGGTAAGATTGTCAGGAGGAGGGCAAAATGATTACACTTGTGGACAAAGTGGTTGAACAACTAAAAACCTTGCCATACGAAATGCAATGGCGCGTCTTTGAATTCACCCGCGCACTTGCAACATCCGGCCCGCGCGGCGTCCCAGGTCTGCAACTGCTACGATTTGCAGGCACGATTCCGCTAGACGACCTTCAACTTATGCGCCAAGCGATTGAAGAAGGTTGCGAGCGAGTGGACACCCATGAATGGTAAATACCTTCTCGATACCAACATCATCATTGCCCTTTTCGCGGATGACACGGCGGTCAAAGGTAATCTGGGGAAAGCGGACGAGGTCTTTGTCTCTAGCATTGCAGTTGGTGAGTTGTGTTTTGGTGCCCGAAAGTCTGCGCGAGTAAAAGAAAATCTGAAACGCATTGACGAATTTGCAGCTAACAATGTCGTGTTGGGTTGCGATACCGAGACCGCACGCAGATATGGGGAAATCAAGAATACATTGCGGATAAAAGGACGCCCGATACCCGAAAACGGTATTTGGATTGCGGCGATTGCACTTCAACATGTGTTGACCCTGACTACTCGCGACACGCATTTTAGCGAAATCGAAAACCTGAAAATGACGACTTGGTAGGATGAACGTCTGCAAACACCCGCGCCCCGACCGCGTCATGTACGCGGCTTTCTGGCATAGGTGGTTGGCACAGTTGGAAGTCGTCTTCATTTCGCGGCGCGCTTGCGGCGGAATCGGCGTGCTATGGCGTTTACTGCCATGCCGTTGACTTCAGTGCGTCGCAAGCGCGGTTGTGATAGCGCGCCGCCGCGATTTCGTGTATAATGCCGCCAGACAAATGAAGGAGCTGCTATGACGAGAAGAAATGGCAAGGGAATGGTCATGCGCGCGAAGACGAATTCGCGAAACTCGCTTTCTCGAAGAAAGCAAATTGCGGTGCGAAAACAAAAACGCATGTTGCTGGGACGCTACATCGTTGCCGACCCAAAAATTTGTCACGGCAAGCCAACTTTTCGCGGCACGCGCATTATGGTTTGGCAAATATTGGAGAGGGTAGCGGAAGGGATGGCATGGAAAAGCATCGTGGAAGAATGGGGCGGAAGCATTAGCAAGGAGGCAATCGCGGAGGCGTTGCAGTTAGCGAGCAAGTCTTTTCTCAAACACGCGCACGAGCACGCCCTGGAGCGATTGCCTGCATGAATGTTCTTGATGAAAACATCACGCCCATTGAGCGGCAACGCCTGCGCGAATGGCATATAGCGATTCGGCATATCGGCTATGATATAGGACGAAAGGGGATGGACGACGAAGCAATCATCCCCACGGAAGATTGGGACTATTACGCCGCTTGTGTCATGCGAAGTATTGCCTGGTACTTGTTAATGTTAGACGAGATGAGATTGCCGTGTTTGCCCGCCGATTTCTTCGACACCACGCATTTGATACAAACGCCAAGCGAATGGGTAGGGTCATCCGAATTACGCGGACGGACATTTCAGTATGGCAACGCCATGCAGGGACAGAGGTACATTTAAGCTGGAGCAAGTAACCGATGCGCGCCCGCAATCACACGCAGGGCGACAATGCGGCGCGTGCTGTTGTCTTGCTCTGCAACGTTGAATTGCGCCACATCGCCCCGCTACAGCGTTCTCGGGTAATCTTTTGATCCTATATCCATCCTATAATGATCCTATATTCATCCTATATGGTTCTATATTCTCCCTTTGGAAACTGACGTCTGGCTCAAGTCTAAAAATTCATAACGCCTCCGCCACCAACTCCGCGATATCCTTGCGCGATAACTGCTCGTCCACTTGCATTGCTTTCGCGCCATCCTCAAGCATCGTCATACAAAACGGACACGCGGACGCCTCCAGCCACATTCGTCCGCCCCCGCCGCCGCAACACAAACCATTCTCGCGCGAACGCGGCATCTCGACTAAATTATTCGTAAGCGATTTCAAAATCGCGCGCTGCGGCTCGTAAATATTATTGTACCGTCCAAGATAGCACGAGTCGTGATACGTGATCGTTTCGGTCAGCGATTTTTTTGGCGCGATGCGTCCATTGCCGATTAGCTCTGCAATGAACTGCGAATGATGAATCACGGAAAAATTTCCATTGAATTGCGGATACTCGTTCTTGATCGTGTTGAAGCAATGCGGGCAGGTCGTTAGCACGCGTTGAAATTTGAACCGAGAGAGATTCGCGACATTCTCCGCGGTCGCGGTCTGATACAAATATTCATTCCCCAATCGCCGCGCGGATTCGCAATTGCA
>JACQEA010000126.1 GCA_016200825.1 Chloroflexota bacterium
CGCGGTCGAACCATTGACCGCGTTCGGAATTGTCATCTCGGCGCGCCGCGAAGGCGCGGAGCCAAATCCATTCGGAATTCCTTGCGTCGGTCGCGGCAGTCCAGTTGAACCGTTGGGTTGCAAATTCGCGCGCGGCATCACTCCGGATCCCGCGGTTGGAATATTTTGACGCGGCATCACTGAAGAACCGGCGGATGGAATATTTTGACGCGGCATCACGGACGAACCAGCGGACGGAATATTTTGACGCGGCGTCGCGGTAGAATTGGATTGCGAATTATTTTGTGGCGGCGGACGACGATTTACACCGGGGCCAAATTGCTGATTTGGATTTGGAATGGGACGCGCGCCGGAAGGTGGACGTTGCACGCGCGGCGGTTGATTTGCAAGTCGTGGTCGCGGCATCACGCGCGATCCGGCAGTTGGCGCGCCGGGGCGACGCGTCGGCGGCGGCGTAAGACGTTGCGTCTCGCTCAAACGACTCGCGATCAAACGCGTGACGGTCACCGCGAGCGATGGAAATTGTTCGAGCATCGCATCGAAATCATTTTTGGCGATGGTCCATAATTCCACATCGCCGATCGCTTGCGCGGTCGCGGTGTAAACGCTGTTTTGAACGAGCGCGGTTTCGCCAAACGTTTCTCCGGGCACAAGAATATCTAACAGAATCGGTTCGCCGCGCGGTCCCGCGCCCATTAGTTTTATTTCGCCGCGTTCGATCATGTACAAATTTTGCGCAGGTTGTCCGGCAAAGCACACAATTTCCGCGGAACGATAACGCACCCCGCGGACTTTTTTGGAAATTTGCCGCAGTTCGCTCGTGGCGAGCGCGGCGAAAAGTTGGATGCGTTTCAAATGGCGTTCGACGAAATCCGATTCGCGCGACGAAAGTTTTTCGGTGATTGCGCGCGAAAGCGACGCGCTGATTTCAGGATATTGCACCATCACGTCATCGAAATCAGTTTTGTACAATACCCACAACGTTGCATCACTCGCGGCGCGCGCGCATTCCGCGCGCGTGCGCCCGGTCAGGAGCGCCATTTCGCCAAACGAATCGCCGGTTTTCAATTTTTCCAATAACTGCGCGTCGGTAAATGTGCTGTCGAATAATCGCACGTCACCGGATTCGACGATATACATCGCGTCGCCGGGCGTGCCGTCAGCGTAAATAATTTCGCCGGTGGGGAAATGGCGCAAGACCAAACGCGCCGCAATCGCGCTGAGCGCTTCGGTTGGCACGTCGGAAAAAAGTGCGAGCGTGCGCATGCGTTCAATCGCGTCAGCTTGATCGCCGGGACCTAATGCTTCGGCGAGCGCGCGGCTGAACGCGAGTTTGATCGCGGGACGCGTGCGAATGAGATCGTGATAAACTGCGCGCGTCAACAACCACACGCTCACGTCCGTGATCGCGCGCGCGTTGAACGGATAGGGTTTGCCGGTGATGAGCGCGGTGTGGCCAAAAATCGCGCCTTGTTTTAATTCTTCAAACGCTTCGCCATCGGACGAATGCGTGATGAGGCGCGCGTCGCCGTCTTCGACGAAAAAAATCGCGTCGCCCGGCTGATCGAGTTCGACGATCATATCGCCGCGCGAAAAAAATCGAAAGTCCAATTGTTTGGCAATCGCGCGCAGATCGTCTTCCGACAAGCCGCTCAACAATTCAATATTGCGCAAGCGTTGTTGAACTAAATACGTTTCGAGAAACGGAGAACGAATTCCAAGCGCCGCGCTGAATTTTAAACCGATGCTCGGATTTTGCGTGATGAGGTCTTCGATGTCGTTGCGCGTGAGAGAGAGGAGTTGCGTATTCGCGGCGGAGCGCGCGGTCGTGGTGTACGCGCGTCCCAACAACGTGTCCACTTCGCCTAACAAACTGCCCGCGCCTAAATTCGCAAGCGTCGTCGCTTTGCCGGTGGCGGTGTCTTCAAGTTTCACCCAGCCCGCGGTGATAATGAAAAACGCGTCGCTCGCGCGACCGGCGGAAAAAATTATTTCGTTCGGCGGCGCTTGGCGGCGACGCAATCGTGGCAGGACAAGTTCGCGTTCTTCTTCCGATAAACGTTGGAAGAGAGGAACTTGATCTATAGGTTGTGGAATCACTACGTGCTTGCCTCCATCCGAGATCGCCGCGCGGCGTTTCAAATCTTTGGAACGCGGATCAACGCGGGAAAAACAGATTTTTTAATTCTCGTTTGATCCGCGTTTCTCCGCGCGTATCCGCGTCCTACATTACTTTTGTCTAAAAATAATTTTCCAGCCGCGCGGCGTCGCGCCCTTATCCGTTTTGCAATTTGCGGGCGCCGCGCCAATTAAAAGATCGGTTGCGTTTTCGCTCGCGGCGTTTTGGATTTTCGCAGAATAATTTCCGGGCGCCGCGTCAAAATCGGCATAGCCCAGACCTTGTTCCGGTTTCAATCCGGTCACAATTATTTCTTCGCCGTTCGCCCACCGAATTTCAATCGCGATGTTCGGCAGGTCGCGCCCTTGCGCGTCGCGCACAAAAAATTTCAACTGCGCGTCGTTCGGCGCATCGTTACATGTCAACGCGATTTTTTCCGCGATTCGAAACGCGCTCGGCGTGGGCGTCGCGGTCACCGCGCTATGCGGCGCGTCACTTTCCGGTGTGGGCGTGATCAACGCGAGCGCCGGCACGCGTAAATCTAAATCTTGCGCCAGATGCGCGAGCGCGGCGAGCGTTGCGGCTCTGCCTGCTTGATTCTCACGCGTGATCAGATTGTTGAACGCTTGCGCGGAATTTGCAAATCCCAATTGCGCGATTTGTTCGCGCGCGGCGCGTAGATCGTTGTCTACTTGGTACGTCGCGCTGATGAGACGCAAATAATCTTCTTTGTACGTCAGGCGCAAATCCGCCGCGTCGGCATTGATATATTGCACCGGCGCGATCACCCACGCAATCGTCAGTCCCAACGCCACGCCCATCGCGAG
>JACQEA010000127.1 GCA_016200825.1 Chloroflexota bacterium
AGCGCGTTGTAACTGACTGTAAAAATTTCGAGCACGAGCGCGCCGCGCACGTCGCGTGCACGCGGGCTGACGATCGCGTCCATCCTAACCCCCGGTGAAAGTTTGATAGATCAAATAAATATTCAGACCGACAATCGCCGCCGCGACAATTGCCGCGAGTAACGTCGTGATGCGGTGGTTGACTAATCCGCCCATCAAATCGCGGCGACGCGTAAAGAGCACGAGCGGAATAATCGCGAACGGCAACGCGAAACTGAGCACGACCTGACTGAGTACGAGTGTGCGCGTCGGGTCGAGTCCGAGATAAATCACGACCAACGCGGGGATCATCGTAATTCCGCGACGCAACGAAATCGGAATTTTGCGATGCAAAAAACCTTGCATAATTACTTGTCCCGCCATCGTGCCGACGGTCGAAGAGGATAAGCCGGACGCGAGCAACGAGATCGCAAAGACTATGCTCGCGGCGCCGCCTAATAACGGCGTCAATGTGCGGTACGCTTCTTCAATCGTTCCAATGTCGAGTAGACCGGCGCGGAAAAATGTTGACGCCGCCATAATCAGCATCGCCGCGTTCACGAGACCCGCCAGCCCCATCGCGACAATCACGTCAATCAATTCGTACCGATACAACCGTTTCAATTGCGCCGAATCGCGCGTCACAATGCGCCCTTGCGTCAGCGCCGAATGTAAAAAAATTACATGCGGCATCACCGTCGCGCCCAAAATGCCGGTGGCGAGCAAAATACTTTCGGTGCCGGCAAATTGCGGGACGAACGCGTTCGCGGCGATTTCGCCCCACGCCGGTTGATCCAAGAATGTTTCGATCACGTAACAGCCCGCGATGACGCCGACGAACGCGGTGATGACTGCTTCGAGCGGTCGAAAGCCGCGTTTTTCCAAACCCAAAATGATAAAGGTCGTAATCGCCGTTAAAATGCCGGCAAGAAATAGGGGAATGTGAAATAGCAAATTGAATCCGAGCGCCGCGCCCAAAAATTCCGCGAGATCGGTTGCCATCGCCATGATTTCCATCAAGACCCACATCGCGTAAACGATCGGACGCGGAAATTGCTCGCGGCACATTTCGGCTAGATTCAAACCGGTCGCAATGCCCAGCTTCGCAGACAACGATTGCACGAGCATCGCCATCAAATTGCTCGCGAGGATAACCCAAATTAATAAATAACCAAATTGCGCGCCGCCTTGAATGTTGGTCGCAAAATTGCCGGGATCAATATACGCGACGCACGCGATAAACGCCGGACCCATAAACGGCGCGATGCGTTCAAGCAGTCCTTTCCCAGATTTCCCGCCCAATATTTCATTCGCGTTCTCTAGTGTAGCGACATCGCCCGGGCGAATCGGCGTGGCATCGCGAGCAAAATCCATTTGGTTTACTCCATCAAATTTTTTTCCTCCCCTCCATATTTCTAATTGCACGGCGCAAGTTTCCTGAAAGTTTAGCGCGCGTAAAGGTTTACACCAACAAACCGGTCACGTACACAATCGCGAGTCCCGTAAATAATCCGGCGACATTGAGCGCGTTCCACGCGCTCGTTCCCGATTCTTTCCCCAACAATTTCGCGATTTCGTACACGACTTGAAAAATCGCGCCCGCGCCAATTGCAAAAAAGAGCGCGGCAAAAACATCCGAGTACAAAAATCCGCCCAGCCACGTGCCCGCGATCGCGGGCGCGCCCGCGAGTAATCCGAGCGCGGCGAAATGTTTCAACGCCGGGCGGACGCGAATGATCGGCACGACAATGCCGAATCCTTCCGTTAAATTCTGAATAATAAATCCGATCACTAGAAACGCGCCGAGCGCGAGTTCACCCACCGCGTACGACGCGCCAATCGCGAGTCCTTCGCCCAAATTGTGCAGACCGATGCCGAGCGCGATCAGGTACGCGAGATAAAGTTTTTGTGACGCGTCATCGCGCGCGCGACCGCGATTCAATTGCCCAATCGCGATGATCGCGAGAAAAGTGACGACGACGCCAATCGTGACGAGTCCCGTGCCTTGAAATGGTTTGGGCACGCGTCCGCCAATTTCTAACGCCTCGCTCAACGTTTCCACGCCGAGAAAAATTAACAAGCCCACCGTCAACGCTAACACAAAATCCATTCCACGTTTCCCAATTTTTCGCAGAAACGGATACCACAACATCCCCAGCGCGATCGGAAGGATGCCCACGTACAAACCGATCAACGCAAAACTCAAAAACATTTGCGGCGAGGGTTGCGGCGTTTCAACCGCGAGCGCGATTTCGCGTTTGAAACTAATTCCGTCCGAAGTGATCACTTTTATTTCGTGCCGCTCGTTTTCGACCCATGGATAATTCAGCGTGATCGTCGCGCGCTCCAAACGTTGGAGCGTGGCGCGCGGCTCGATCTTGGATTCCCAAATGGCATTGTCCACCGCAACTTGCGCGATCGTGATTTCGCTGGTGCCGCTGTTGATGACGCTGAAAATAATTTGCTCGGGACGCAGCACGACGCGTTCAAACGCCAGCGTACCGGGCGGAACGGACGCGGAAGTTTGCAAGCCCGCGTTGGTCGCGAGAAAAATCGCGATGATTGCCGCGAGGAGAATGAGCGGAATGATCGCGAGCGCGAGCGTGCGCGCGGTGAATTGGGTTTTTGTTTTTGGTTGAGAGAGATTCATTTCAGTCATACATCCGCCGCCTTGACATTGAAAAATCCCATCCAGCCCAATTCCGCAAATTCGGATTGATGCGCGTGAAACATATAGCGTCCCGGCGTTTTGTACTGAAATTCTAAAATGCCGCGCTCGCCTTGACCCAGCGCAACGGTATCCGTGTAATCGCGCGGTGTGGGATTGGTTCCGGTGGGATAGTAATAAAATAAATTCGCGTGCAAGTGCAGCGAGTTGATCGGATCGAATTCGGTAATGTTCACGAGATAAATGCGCACGCGTTCGTTGACGCGCAGTTCGATCGGATGTTCATTGAACCAAAACGCGACGCCGTTGACGGTGTAGAATTCATTTTCCGCGTCTTGATCCAAATCAAAACCGTTCATCACCATCACCAATTCCGTGGCGGGCGCGCGCGGAATTTTGGGATCAACGATGAACGTGCCGTACAGACCTTTATGAATGTGGCGCTTGAGCGGCATCGTGTGGCAATGATACAAATGCAAACCAAACGGTTCCGCGGTAAATTCGTACGTGAACGAACTGCCGCTGGGCACGGATTCTAGTCCATCCATATTCGCCGGATGAATGCCGTGAAAATGAATCGAGTGCGGATGCGATCCTTTGTTGATGAATTTTACGCGCACGATATCGCCTTCGGTCGCGCGCAATGTTGGACCCGGCACGAATCCGTTGTACGTCCACGCGTTGAATTTCACTCCGCCCGCGACTTTAATTTCTTTATCTTCGCCGATAATTTCATACTCGCGCACCGTTCGTCCGTCTGCGAGTTGGCTGACGACGCCGTAATCGAACGTGGTGAGAAATTTAGTCGGATTCATTTCGTCCGCCGCGAGCAGATTCGCGGTAGACATTTCGCAATTGCATGGTCCCTGCAACGCGTGTTGCGCGTGCGCAATGGTTTGCGCGCGCAAGTCATCCTTGCTTTGCGCGGCGGCGTTCGATTTTGGCAAAAGAAAATTCGCGCCCACCGCGCTCAGCGTGCCGACCGCGCCGAGTTTTAGCAGATCGCGGCGCGAAAAAAATTTATCGCGCAATAAACTCATAACCCCTCCTCTGAAAATAGGACCCTGATTAACACAGATTATTTCTGTGTTATTCAGTGTTCGTCTGTGTCCAATTAAATTTTCTGATTCTATATTTTAGATTTCAAATTTTTCTTCGCGTGCTTGGCACCTTGGCGATGCAACGCGCTGACGAGAATGGTCCGCGCCAGTTTTTCATCCAACACGCTTTCCGCCCCGCGTTTCGCGCGCACGCGTACGGGACCCGCAAAGGGCAGGGTTCAATCTCTAACGCTTTGGATGGAATTGGATCGCCGTGCGGGTCTTGCCTAGGATTGCCGAGAAAATTTGCGATGCGCTCTTCCAAATCTTCGGAAATCACATGCTCGATTTTTTCCGCTTCCGCGTGCACGCGATCCCAGGGCACGCCCAGCGCTTCGGTGAGAAATGTTTCGATGAGCCGATGATGACGAATAATTTCCAACGCGATTTTTTCTCCGGCGCGCGTCAGTTCCACGCCGCGATAAGGCGAATGGCGCGCGAGTTTCAGCTTCGCCAATTTCTTGATCATGTTCGTCGCGGACGCGTTGGAAATGCCGAGCGCGTCGGCGAGCGCGGAGGTTGTAACCGCGTGACCCTCGACGCGCAGTTGGAAAATCGCTTTTACATAGTCTTCTATGGCACGCGAAATCATTTGTTATGACAAACTTGAAATTTAGTTACGGCTAAATTATATTCGCTTTGGTCAAATAGTCAAGTAGTCAGGTAGTTTAGTAGCCACGTAATCAGGCAGTCATCGGGCAGAGGGTAGCGAAATGGGACGTGAGGGCGGTGGTGTCTTCATCGTTACAAATAGAGAACCGCGAGTGAATGCTCGCGGTTTTTTAAAAAGTTTTGATAGTGCTTTCGTATTTTTGTTTGTTTCGTGGACTCGACTTTTCCAAAATTATCTAATGCGCGAAATCTACCGTGCCAATGTTACACCCCGCACCGTCCGTCGTTTGAATATTCCCATTTTCGGACAAGACATCGCCGGCGTTGTTGATGATAAACACAAACCAATTCCCTTTTTTCTGCTGACCTTCATACAATGCCAGCCGATATTGTCCTTGCAACGCGCTGTCGACGCGTTTGGGATCGGTGGGATCTTTGCCGGTGATGAAATCGTTGATCGCGGGAGGTCCGCTCGGCACTGCCGCGACGCGCATGATCAACCCATTGATCTTGTTTCCACTATCATACACCGTGCCGATAATGCGCGTATCGCCGCCGGACGCGCACGATTTTGCGCTCACGCGAAAATATGGACCCGGCGGCGTCGCGGTTGGGGCGGGCGGCGCGATCGGTTGAGGGAGTGAAGTAAATGTAGGTCGCGCAGTAATCACGCGCGTCGCGGTTGCGCGCGGACGCGTCGCGGTTTGCGTGAGAGTTTTGATTGCCGCGGGTGTAAAGGTTGGGCGAAGTGTCGCCGCGCTCGCGGCGCTGGGCGGCTCGTCGTTATTGTTCGCGATCAAATCGCTTGTGCGACACGCGAGCGACAAAACAATTAAACTGATCGCGAGCGCGAGCCAACGCGGCAAGAAAAATAAAGTGGACAATCGGGATAGTTGCCTAAATTGAATTAGAATGGCAAACGGGCTAGTAGACTTTATGCGAAACACTTGCAACTGCGGCAAGTGCAGGTGTAATTTTTACCGCAAAAGCTTGTCATGAACGAAGTGAATGGAACGCCAAGTGCGGAAAGAAATGTCATTCTGAGGAGCAGATTCGCTTTGCTCACTGTAAACTCTGCGACGAAGAATCTTGTTATGCATTTTGAATTCAAGAAAGTCTACGCGATGCTTCGCGGAGTTTATCCTGAACATAGTGAAGGGCTCAGCATGACAATCGATCATTTTTTCCCTCGCGTTCTTTGCGGCTTGGCGGTGAGATTTTTTATTCTGAATAAAGTCTAATGATATCGCTGGACTTGAAATCGAAACATTTCGACGGGTTCGTTTGGATCGGTGATGCCGGCTTTCAACACCCGCGTGTAATACAATTGTTTTTCGGCCGAGTCAATGGTTTCGAGATTCGGCAAGAGCAAGCCGCGCTTCCATTGATCGCGTTTGGATTGCACGATCAAGCCGTGCACGCGCGGGTCTTGATCGCGAATTGAATCAATGGGTTCGGGCGGGGTCAATACGTCTACGGAAATTTCGAGC
>JACQEA010000128.1 GCA_016200825.1 Chloroflexota bacterium
CGTCTTGCGCGGGCATACAGATTACGTTTTTAGCGCGCTCTTCAGTCCTGATGGAAAACTGATTGCCACTGCGAGTGGTGATAACACTGCGCGCGTGTGGGATGCAACAACTGGGCGCGAACTTTCCGTCTTGCGCGGGCATACAAGTTCCGTTGTCAGCGCGGTCTTCAGCCCCGACGGAAAATCAATTGTCACCGCGAGTTATGATAACACCGCGCGCGTGTGGGATGCAACAACTGGTCGCGAACTTTTCGTCTTGCGCGGGCATACTTATGATGTGAACAGCGCGGTCTTCAGCCCCGACGGAAAATCAATTGTCACCGCAAGCGTTGATAACACCGCGCGCGTGTGGGATGCTTCGAGTGGGCGCGAACTTTCCATCTTGCGCGGGCATACTAATCGGATACTTACCGCGGTCTTCAGTCCCGATGGAAAATCAATTGTCACCGCAAGTTGGGACAATACCGCGCGCATGTGGGATGCGGCTAGTGGGCGCGAACTTTCCGTCTTGCGCGCGCATACTTCTTTTGTGAACAGCGCGGTCTTCAGTCCCGACGGAAAACAAATTGTCACCGCGAGTCATGATAACACCGCGCGCGTGTGGGATGTTGCAAGTGGACGCGAACTTTTCGCCTTGCGCGGGCATACAGCTTCCGTTCGCAGCGCGGTCTTCAGTCCCGACGGAAAACAAATTGTCACCGCAAGCGGCGATAACACTGCGCGCGTGTGGGATGCGTCCACTGGACGCGAACTTTCCGTCTTGCGCGGGCATACGGGTATCGTTGTCAATGCGGATTTCAGTCTCGATGGAAAACAAATCGCGACAGCGAGTTCTGATAACACCGCGCGCGTGTGGGATGCATCAAGTGGGCGCGAACTTTCCGTCTTGCGCGGGCATACAGATTGGGTGTTTAGCGCGGTCTTCAGCCAGGACGGAAAATCAATTGTCACCGCAGGTCGAGACAACACCGCTCGCGTGTGGGATGCAACAACTGGGCGCGAACTTTCCGTCTTGCGCGGGCATACAGATTGGGTGTTTAGCGCGGTCTTCAGCCAGGACGGAAAATCAATTGTCACCGCAGGTCGAGACAACACCGCTCGCGTGTGGGATGTCGCAAGCGGACGCGAACATTTCGTCTTGCGCGGGCATACAGATTACGTTTTTAGCGCGCTCTTCAGTCCTGATGGAAAACTGATTGCCACTGCGAGTGGTGATAACACTGCGCGCGTGTGGGATGCAACAACTGGGCGCGAACTTTCCGTCTTGCGCGGGCACACTGCAGGCGAAGACAGCACCGCGCGCGTTTACCTAACGCGGATCGAGGATTTGATTGAATTGGCGCGCACGCGCGTCACGCGGGAATTGACGTGCGCTGAGCGTCAGCAATATTTGCATGAAAACATTGTTTGCCCCACGCCCACGCCAACCTTGACGCCGACGCCAGTGCGGTGATTGTGCGGCAGTACGGGCGAGGCATTCGCACAGTTGCGATTTTATGAAATCAAATTCGCCAAGCCCACGCGTTTTCCGAATTCGGAAAAAGATTTGGCGAATGCCTCGCCCCTACAAGTACCCCCACACCCCGCGTTTTTGTCTATCCGCGTTCCTATGCTACAATCCTTCCCATTCCAATGCGAAATCTCCTAATCTCTCTATCTCTTCTTCTCTTCGCGATCTTCCTCCGCCCCAACCTTCCATCCGCGTCCGCCGCGCGTTCGCCGCTCGTGCTCGCGTTCTATTACGCGTGGTTCGACGAAAATACGTGGAACAAAGACAAGCTGCCCGATCTTCCCAAAATTGCGTACTCGTCCAACGCGAGCGAGATGATCGCGTATCATATTTTGCAAGCAAAGCACGCAGGCATTGACGCGTTCGTCGCGTCGTGGTGGGGACAGGGCAATCCGACCGACGACAATTTCAAAATCGTGCTCGATCAAGCGCAACAAGCGAATTTCAAAGCCGCCGTGGATTTCGATTTCGATCCGTCGTCGCCGCTGTTCAAATCGCGTGAGGGCGCGATCAACGCGTTGCGCTATTTGCTCGCGACGCATGTGAATCATCCCGCGTATTTACGCGTGGACGGCAAGCCCGTCATCTTTTTTTATCATCAAACAATTTATTCGGTGGACGATTGGGCGATCATTCGCGCGCAGGTAGATCCGAATCATCAATTCATTTGGATCGCCGAAGGCATTGACGAAACCTATCAGCGCGTTTTCGACGGACACCATTTATATTCAATCGGCTGGGCAAAAAATGTCGCGGCGGAATTGAACAAATGGCCGCGGCGCGTGAAAAAATTCGGCGCAGAAAAATATTGGGTTGCGACCGTCATGCCGGGCAACGACGATACGCGCACGCATCGCGCCGATTCGTACGTACGCGAGCGCGAGAACGGAAATTTTTATCGCGAAACGTGGGACGCCGCGCTCAGCACGTATCCGGATTGGGTCATCATCACGAGTTGGAATGAATGGGTCGAAGGGACGATGATCGAGCCGAGTGTGACGTACGGCGATTTATATTTGGAAATCACGCGCGAGTTTTCCGCGAAATTCAAAGCGGGTTTGCCAACTGCAACGCCAACCAATACGCCAACACCCAAACCAACCGCGACCGCAACTGTTACGCGCACACCAACGCTCGCGCCGACCGCGCGATTCACCGCGACGCCAACGCTCGCGCTTAATGCGTTCGACGCGACGGATGGAATTCGCGCGAGCATTTCTGTTTCGGGTACGTTGCGCGTGCGCGCCGCGCCGAGCACGGACGCCGCGATTCTGGGCCGCTTGCGCGATGGGCAAATTGTAATTTTGTTTGCGCGCGATGACGCGAGCAAATGGTTGCAAATCGCGTATCCCGACGCGGCAAATCGCGCGTGGGTCTCGGCAGATTTCGTCAAAGCCGACGCGAACGCGTTGCCGGTCGCGAATGAAAACGCGCCTGCGCCAACAGCAATCGCGACTGCAATTCCGGAATCTCCACCCGCGCCAGCGATTTTGAGTTACCCGCCGTATATTCCATCCGCCGCGCCCTTTAAATTTATTTTGCCGCCGTAGTTCAATAAGCATCTGTCCACAAAGGACGCAAGTCGCACGAAAATAAAAAATATTTTTCGTGTTTCTTCGTGTGTTTCGTGGATAATATTATCTAATTCCAATGGCAGACCTTGCACAAGATATTGCCAAGATATTGATTACGCGCGAAGCGTTACAGCAACGCATCGCGGCATTGGGCGAGCAAATTAGCCGCGATTATCAGGACCAGGATTTGTTGTTGGTGTGTGTCCTGAAAGGCGGCGTTATTTTT
>JACQEA010000114.1 GCA_016200825.1 Chloroflexota bacterium
ATCCATCGCGCCGCAAACAGGCACGCCGAATTTTTGAAAGCCGCGTCGTCCTGCGTCTTGGATGGTTGTGAGTATTCCCGCGTCAATTAGTTTCAACACAAAAAGATTTTCACCACGAAGGCACGAAGAACACAAAGGAAGAAATTTTATTCTCTTCTTCACGTGCTTTGCGTTCTTTGTGGTTAATCAATATGAAATTTTCACCACGAAGGCACGAAGAACACGAAGGAAAAGAGTTTTTCTTTTCTTTGTGTCCTTTGTGTTCTTTGTGGTTATAGAATTTCCACAAACTTCACCAAATCTCCCGCGCGCAACAACGACGGCTCCTCGCGCTGCGCGTCGAACATTTTCAAATCCGTGCGACCGATCAATCGCCATCCGCCTGGCGATTCGGCGGGATACACGCCCGTTTGGCGTCCCGCGATTCCAACCGAACCCATCGGCACGCGCGTGCGCGGCGTTTCTAATCGCGGCTCTTCTGAAATTCCATTGTGCCGCGCGACAAATTCTAAATCGGGACCGTTTGCGCCGCCGTAACGCGTGGGGATTTCGATGACGCGTGATTCGCGGGAAGGAGAATTGGGTGATTGAGTGATCAGGCGATTGAGTTGATCGCGTAATGCATTGAAAGAAATTTCGCGCGGGTCGTAACAAACGAGGAGGGACGAGTACGCGGGAATGGTTTGTAGTTTCGCCCCTTGTGGGCGCATTCCATCCAACAATTGCGCGAATGCGTGCACGCGATCATTTACATCATCGCGAATTTCATCCGCGAATTCGATGAGGATCGCCGAATCGCCTGCGGGGAGGAGACGAGGAAAGTCGCCAGTCACAAGTCTCAAGTCTCTCGTCAATCGCCTTTAGTCATTTGTCTATCGTCCATCGTCCACAGTCATCGCTCTAATCGCGATTCCTTTGCGCGCCAAAATCTCGCGCACCGCGCGCGCAATTTCCACCGCCGCGACGTTATCGCCGTGAATGCATAGTGTGTCCGCTTCCAGCGAAATTATTTCGCCCTCGGGCGTGGTCACTGTTTTCTCGCGCGCGATTTGCAACGCTTGTTGCGCCGCGCGCGCGGGATCGTGAATCACCGCGTTTGGTTCGCGACGCGGGCGCAACGTACCATCGCGATTGTACGCGCGGTCGCAGAATCCTTCGCGCGCGACGCGCAAATTATTTTCGCGCGCGGCGTCCACCATCACAGAATTGGCGAGCGCGACCATTACGAGCTTTGAGTCAAAGCGCGCGATGCCACGCGCAATCGCGCGCGCGATTTCGATTTTCTCCGCCGCGAGATTGTACAGCGCGCCGTGCGCTTTGACGTGCGCAAGTTGTGCGCCGCGGGCGCGCGCGAACGCGGAGAGCGCGCCGATTTGATAGAGGACCTCATTTTCAATTTCGGCTGGCGTCGCGTCGAGATTGCGGCGACCGAATCCTTGCAAATCCAAAAAACCTGGATGCGCGCCGATTGCGACATTATGTTTCAGCGCGAGCGCGACGGTTTGCGCCATCACTTGCGCGTCGCCCGCGTGAAACCCGCACGCGATATTCGCGGAAGTGATGAGCGGCATCAACGCTTCGTCGTTACCGATGCGATACGCGCCGAACGATTCGCCCATATCGCAGTTGAGATCAATTTGCATTTTCGATTTTCGATTTCCAATTTACAATTTGCAATTTGCAACTCACAGTCCGCATAGATCACCGCGGAGAACGCAGAGAACGCTGAATTTTTTTCTCGCCGTGCCCGGAGATCTCTGCCGAGGAATACGACGATCGGCGCAGCCCCAGCGTGCAATTTGCCATTTCCATGATCTGTTTTTCGCTTTTGGCTTTGAGCTTTCAGCTTCCGTACAATCGGTCCGTTTTCGCCGCCGCGATGAAATCGTTTTGATGCAATCCCTTGATCTTGTGCGTCCACCATGTCACGGTGACGCGTCCCCAATCGGTGATAATGACTGGGTGATGTCCTTCTTCCTCTGCCATCGCGCCAATTTTATTCGTGAACGCGAGCGCGTCCGCGAAATTTTTGAATTTGAAAACGCGTTCCAATCTTTTGATTC
>JACQEA010000115.1 GCA_016200825.1 Chloroflexota bacterium
GCACACCGTCGGCGCGCCGGATGCGCGCATTATGCTTCGCCACATTTTGCCGAACGTGACCGCGCCGCTGATTGTGCAATCGTCGCTCGGAATCGCTGGCGCGATTCTCACCGAAGCTGCATTATCATTTTTGGGTTTGGGCGTACAACCGCCGACGCCACCGTGGGGTTCGATGTTGAGCGCGGGGCGCGGCTATCTTGATATTGATCCGTGGTTGGTCGTTGGGCCCGGCGCGGCGATTTTTTTGACGGTGCTAGGATTTAATTTCTTGGGAGATGGAATTCGCGATGTGTTGGATCCGACGATGAGAAATTCATAACGCGAACACTGCAAGGGCAAGCGGTTGAAACTAAAATGCGACGCACCTTTTTATGTGCATCGCATTTTTTTTATTTTATCGTTTTACAAAATCCACAATCCCATTCCAACATGCGCTCGGATCATCAGGCCCCTTGTTGTTCGTGGTCACGCGGCCCGCGTTTGGATCGGACAAGGGTTTGCCGGAACTATCGGCAATCCAAACAAAATAATTTCCCGGCGCCGCGCCACTGCCGTTAATCACGTGAATGTAATAGCCGGGATTTTTTCCTTGCGTCCCCGACGTCACGTAATAAATATCTCCCCCGCCCGGCGCGCTGCCCAATGCCACGCGCACATTCGATTCATATCCGCCCGCCGAACTGCTGTACACTGTGCCTTCAATAAAAGTTGAACCGGAATGTTTGCACGCTTGAACCACGGTCCGATAAGGAAATTGTGGCGGGATTGCAGTTGGCGGCGGTGGGAGCGGCGTATTCGTCACGCGACGCGTTGGTGTCGGCGATGGACGCGTCGGTGTCGGCGTCGGAGTAATTGTCGGCGTGTTCGTTGTTGTCGGTGTGAGAGTTGGTGTGGGGGTAAAGGTTGGCGTTTCAGTTGGCGTTGGAGTATTCGTTGAAGTCGGAGTCCATGTGGGCGGCAGCGCGAAGCCACCCGCTTGCGTTGGCGTCGCGAGCGCGAGCGATTGAAACCCAACCGCCGGTGGCTTGAACGGATTGATCGCGATTTGTGGATTGATAAAAATTAATAACATTGCCATGCACGTCATCGCGATCAAGACCACGACGATCACCGTAGCAATTTGAAAACCGTCTTGGCGCTTTTCTTCCATACTCACCTCAATTATTTCGGCAACGCGTTTTCGCCCGCACCGTACAATTCATTCGGCACAAGCACATCCAACACGCGATCCCCGCGCGCGATGCGCTCCACGCGTAAAAAAGTCGCGGCCGCCGCGCGAGAATTTTCCGCGAGCGCCGCGCGCACATCGTTTTCTGCCGCGCGCGTCAACCAACCCCAGCGCACCGCGAGCAATTCCATTCGCAAAACATCTTCGCGCGCGCGATTCGCATCGGTTGCGCCTCGCGCGTCGCGTTCAGACAAAATAAATAATTGCGCCCACGCGTCGCTCCATTCCTCGCCGATCACTTTCACATCGCGCGTCCATTCCGAAACGAGGGGTGCGCCAAACGCGCCGCGCGCGACGCGCAGTTTAAGCGCGAGCCAGTACAATTTTTCGCGCCAAAGCGCGTACTGCACCGTCAATTCTTGCGTCTGCCCAATTTCTGCATCAAAATATTTTTTTCGCGTCGCGTCTTCATTCTGCAACGCGTCCGCTAACGCCGCGACCAAATCCGGGGACCACTCACCCGTTGCACCATTTTCCAATTCGGCAGTCAACGCTTGCGCCGCGACCAAGCGCGCTTTGATCGCGCTTTCCAATTCGGTCGAGCCGGGCAACAATCCAATGCGCGGCGAAAAAAATGTTCGCGGGGAGAGCGCGGGCGAATCGAAAGCCGCGTTTGATTTTTCGCGCGCTTGGGTCGCCAGCGCGTTACTCCCCAGCGCATCGTACGCGTCCGCAATTTGCGCGAGTCGTTGCGCGCGTAGATCCGCGCGCAATCCGGGCGAGTACTGCGCGATCAAATACGCCTGATCCACCGCAATGCGCGCCGCGTCGCGCGCGTTGATCGCGCGCAAACCATTCGCGGATTGTAAATCGGTGTCAATGCGCGCGCTGTCTGAGAGCGCCGGGCTGAGCGTTGCCCACCGCGTCGCGGCAACATACGCCCACGCGGCTTTAGTCGCTTGACGTTGTTTAGAAAATCGTTCGCCTAATTGCAACAACGCGCCGACGCGCGCCGCATCGGATAAAGTCGGATCGTACGCGAGAATCGCGAAAGCATTTTCCCAATGACCGCGATCAAGACTTGCATTTAACGCCTGCGCCGAATCCACACCCGTCAACGCAATCAGAACGGTCGCGGGCGCGAGCGCGCGCGGGTCTAACAAATCTTGCGGCGCAGTCCAACTAAATCCATCCGGTAAATCCGCGACATTCCGCGCGATAATTCCCGCGCCCATCGCGCTGACGCCGATGAAAAGTAAAAAGAATCCGCTGAGAAATGAAAAGATGGAAATGCCGCGCATTGTTTACCTGAAATCAATGTGAAAAATCTTTAGTTGCTAAACTGAAAGAAATACTTATTCGTTCCTAAAAGGAAAGTTGCAATGTCATTCTGAGTGACTCCTTCGTTTCACTCAGGATAAACTCCGGGAGCGAAGAATCTTGTTATGCACCTTGAAATCAAATGAGTCAACGAGATGCTTCGCGGAGTTTATAGTGAGCGAAGCGAATCTACTCAGCATGACAATAACACTTGATCTTTCCGCAAGAATTTGATCTCTGCGCGATTAGCCAATCCTAAATATCTTGCGTCGTTGTCATTCACTCGTCGAATCAAATCGTTGGACGATTAGGGTTGCGCTAAGCGTTCGATCTGCATCGTTTCGCGCACGGCGTACAACCACGCAAGGAATGCGCGTTGCTTTTGATTTTGAATAATCTCGGGCGGCAGCGCGCGCGCTTTTTCTTTTTCCATCACCTGATAAATCTCGTAACCGTAAAACGTTGTGATCACGTCGCTCATCGCGCTGACAGGTAATTGAAAAATCACCGCGTCAACTTCAGGCGCGAGCACGTCGCGCGGCACCCAACCGATATCGCCGCCATTCGCTTTGCTCGCTTCGTCCACCGAATATTGTTTCGCGAGCGCGGCGAAATCGCCGCCGCGTCGCAACTGATCGCGAATTGTTTGCGCGAGCGCGGGCGTCGTCACCAAAATATGGCGCACGTGAACTTGTTCCGCGCTGGAGGGCAGAACCGACGTGATGTTATTGAACATCGCCTCGCCCAAAATTTGCGCGCGCAACTGATTGCAAAAATCGGCGAGCGTTAGGTCGTGCGTCTTGAGATAGTCGCTCAATTTATCCGGACTGCCCGCATCTTGAATCATTTGCGCGAGCCGCGCGTTCAGATCGGCATCGCTAACTTTGATGCCGCGTTTGTCGGCTTCCAACGTGATGACCACGTCGTTGATCAATTGATCCAACACTTGTTGTTTCAAACTTTTGAGCGCTTCTTGTCCGCTCGCGCTTTTGCTATCCAACCCTTGTTGCACCATCGCGTTTTGCGCCTGCTGAACTTGGCGATCGAATAAATCGGACGCGATGCCAACGCCATTAACTTTGGCGGCAAGTTTCGCGTTCACACTTGCCGGACGCGGACAGACAAACGCGTTCGCGATTGGAGTCGGCGCGATGGGACGCGCGGCGGTCGCGGAAATCGCGGTAGGAGCAGATTGAGTTGAGGATGCGGCGGGTTGCGCGCGCGCGGGATTGAGCGGCGGCGTTTCCTCTTCGCACGCGGTCAACGCCGCGAGCGCACCGACGCAAAAACAAAAAATAATCCAACGACGATTCAAGTGATCCTCCAGTCGCGTGATAAACGATATTATAGCGCACTCAAACGGAATTGCAACACACCCCTCGACACGCCGCGCTGGCTTGTGCTATACTTTTTCCTAATGAACGCGTTCATTCCCGCGCGCGATTCAACGCGCGCATTTCATCCGTTGCGCGGATTAATTTCGCCGCTCTCCGCATCGGTCGCAGAAAACTATCTCGCGCGGTACAGCGCGCCCGGCGATCTAGTTCTCGATCCGTTCGCGCGCGATGCAACGCTCGCGCGCGTCGCGCAAAAAATGGAGCGCAGCGCGATTGTCGTCGCGAGCGATCCGGTCTGGAGCTGGATCGCGCGCGCGCTTGCCGCGCCGCCGCCCGCGTCCGAAGTGGATGCCGCGCTCGCGCGTTGGGGCGACGCGCTCAAAGACGATACGCCGCTGCGCGCGCACATTGATCAACTGTACACGACGATCTGCGCGAATTGCGCGCGCCCAACTCCGGTAGATTTTTTTGTGCGCGCGCAAACGGGCGATCTCTTGCGCCGTCAGTACACCTGCGCGCACTGCGGCGCAACCCGCGCCGACCCCGCCACGCCGGACGATTTTCAACGCGCGGCGCAATTCGATGCGCGCGGATTTCATTTTCATTTCGCGTTCGAGCGCGTGGTGCCCGAAGAAAATTTGCACGCCGAACGCATTCGCAAAATTCTCGCGCTGTATACGCCGCGCAATCTGTACGCGCTCGTCACGTTGACACTCAAAGCGGACACGCTTTTTCGCGAGCCGCGCCCGCGCGCGATTATTACACTGCTCTTGCTTCATCTTTTGAATCGCGGCACCTCATTCTACATCACACCTGAACTTGATGCCTCAGCAGAATTCGCGCCTCATTCAGAATTTTTGGAATTCAATCTCTGGCGCGAACTCGAACGCGCGGCGCGCGAACTCCGCGCACTCGAACCGATTACCGCGCTCGCAGAGAACGCGCGCGAAGTAAAATATAGTGGATTACCGCGCGCGTTCGTGGGGCGCGGCAACGCGCATTCGCTCGCGCGCGAGCTCGGCGCGGAATCAATCGCGTTTGTATTCACCGCGCCGCCCGTGAGCCGCGTGCCGTTGTGGGCGCTCGCGTATTTTTTTGGCGCGTGGGTTTTTGGCAGAGCCGCGGTGAAAAAACTCGCGCCGTATCTCGATGCGGATAAAGACGCGGCGTGGGAACGGCGCTGGTATTCCGAATCGTTTGCGCGCGAAATAATTTCGCTCGCGCAAATACTGCGCGTGAACGCGCGCGCCGTATTTGCTTTCACCGACGCGCGGCACGTCGTCAGCGATTCGCTGTTGCTCGCCGGCGCGGGTGCGCATTTGGAACTGGAAACATTTCTATTTCAATCGCGCGAGGGTGATCTGCCGCGCCGCGAATTTCAAGATGTGTCCGGAGAATATCGGGTCACGTGGCTTCGCCGCGCGCCCGCGCCCAAACCACTTTTGAGCGCGCCCGATCTCGCCGCGCAGATCCGCGCCGCCGCGCTCGCGGGCGCAAAAGAAATTCTCGCGCGGCGCGGTGAAGCGTTAGCGTATTCGTGGATTCATCACGCCGCGTTCACGCGCGCGACGCGCGAAGGCTGGCTCGAACTCGCGGCGCAAACCAAACTCGCCGCGCCGATCCATTTGTTTGTTGCCGACGCGGTGCGCGAAGGATTGCGCGCAGGGTACGCGCAGGATTTGGATCATTATGAAAACGCGGATTTATTTTTGTGGCGGCGTTCCAGCGGCAAAACCGATCCGCCGCTGATCGATCGCGTGCACGCGGCGGTGCGCGCCGAGTTGGCGCGCGCAAAAAATATTTCGCGCGCGGATCTCGACGACGCGCTTTATCGCCAATTCCCGGACGAATTGACGCCGGAGGCGGGCTTGATCGCGCGGTGCGCGCGCGTGTATGCAGAAGAACGCGGTGACGGATATGAATGGCGCGCGCGCGATGAAGCGCGCGAAAAATCACGCGCGGGTGAATTGCTCGCGCGTTTAAGTGAAAAGTTGGGGTACGAAAACGCGCGCGCGGTCGCGCCGTTTGATTGGGCGTGGCAAGAAAATGGGGAAAGTGTATTCGGATTTGTTTGGCGCGCGCAGTTTGAGGAATTGGCGCGCGTGCATTTGCCGCCCACCAAAGGTTTTTTGTTGATTGCCGACCACGATTTGGAATTTTTCCAAGCGCGCGTCAACCGCGTGCCACACTGGGTCGAATTATTTTATGAAGCGGGCTGGGATTTTTTGCGCGTGAGCGCCATCGAAAAAATCGCGCGCGCGGAAAAATTTTCGCGCGAGGAATTTGGTTTGCTCGCAGGATTGTTAGACGAAAGCAAAAAACAATTCGCGTTGTCGGGAATTTCAATTACGGGACAACACCTCGCCTAAATTTTCTCCCTCTTTGATGACGTACGTCGGAACGCCGCCCTCGGATAATTCCACGACCGCCGCGTTCGTTTCGCCGTGACCGCCAAACGTATTTACATCCACCAGCACCGCGATCACGCGCGTGCCGCGTCGGCGCAGTTCACGCGCGGATTTGATCCATTCGATTTCCGGCGACGGCGACACCACCACCACCGTATCGCCGCGCCCCAAATGCAAGCCCTCGATGCCGATCACATTTCCAAACGGCGTTTTACCTTCCGCGCGCAAAACCGCGAGCGCTTCCAACAAGCGCGTCAATTGTCGTTGGCCGCGATCGGGTGGAACGATTTCGCGCGCGTGACCGTACGCGGCAAATCCAACCGCGCGTTGATGATCCAAATAATATCGCGCGATAGACGCCGCGAGCGTGACGCAATATTCTTCGGTGCTGGGCGGCAACCGCAGCGC
>JACQEA010000081.1 GCA_016200825.1 Chloroflexota bacterium
CGCGCGAGCAAACGAATGTACTGGATGACATTCGTGATCTCCTCATCAGACAATTTCGCGCGAAACGCCGGCATCGCGCCGGTGCCGCGCTGAATGATCGCCGCGAGATAAATTTCGTCATGATGAAACGCGTGTTGCGCGAGATCCGCGGGCGTTTGCCGCAACGTCGGCGCGAGCGCGCCATCGCCGCGCCCGCGCGCGCCATGACACGCCGCGCAATTTTCCTCGTACACACTTTTCCCCATCGCCGCGCGCGTTTCGTCAATCGGCGCATTCGAATATTGATATTGCGCCGCATTGATCGCGTCCGCGTACAGAAATAATGCCGCGCCGATTAACGCGAGCGCAACCATCAACCAGATCACGCGCGATTTGCGCGCGCGATTTTTTTCGGCGGCGCGCAAACCTAGTCCCACCGCGACAATCAACACGGCAATCGCCGCGTCGGCTTGTAAATCGCCGGTGATCAGACCGGGCAAACGCGAAGATTTTGTTACCGTAGATGGCGCGCTTGAAATTCCCGGCGCAATCGGCGCATCAATTTTAATCGGCGCGTCAAAATCGAAATAATTTTGCAGCATATAGTGCGCGGGCGCGACCATCGTAAATTGACGCACGCGCTTGGCGTCATCAATCCACACCGCGTATTGCGCGTCGCCTTGCGCGGATGCAAAACGAACAATTTGCGTCGCCGTGTCGTCAATTTTTTCCGCGCGTCCCATTTTCACGGCGGCGGGAAACGCGGCGTAATTGAAATCAGGAAATTTGAACGGCTCGGCGCGCGCACGCGTCGACCACGCGCCATTCTCACGAAAATATTGCGTCCCCAAAATCGCGATGGATTCGCCTTCGTTTGCAACTTCATAATGCAAACGATCGGGCGCTTGATATTCAAAGCGCGTCATCACGACCGCGTTCGCGCCATCGTTCAACGCTTGCGTCGCGCGCAAAGTTTTGAGTTGATTCATCGCCGCGTCGGATTGCTTGAGCAGTTCGAGCGCGCGCGCGTCGTTCGGCGCGTTCGTTTTCGTTGAACCGACAAAGAGCGGAAACGTCACCGCGACATCTTCAACGCCGGTGCGACGGACGATCACTTGCAGTCGCCACATCCCGGCGAGCGGAAAATAATTTCCTGCCGCGATAAAACGCGCGTCGCGCGCGGCGTCCACATTCACGCGCGTTGTGCCGGTATCCTCTTCCAAATTTGTAAATTCAAAAATCACGCGCGCGATATCCGAACGCGGCTTGCCCGCGTCATCCGTAATGCGCGCGCTAAATTCTTGCGCGCTCGCGAGCGTCGGCGAAATGGTCAGCGTAACATTCAGATCGCGCGCGGGTTTGCCGTACAAAATTAAATTGCGCGGCGCCGCGGAATTATCGGACGCAACACTGGGCGGTTGCGCGAGTAAACTGCGCGCGGGCGGTGTGAGCGTGAGATATCCGGCGAACGCGATCACGAGCAAACCAATCGCGGCTTCGCCGATGATCAGCGCGCGGAAAATCGCAAAGAGGCGCGCGAGATTTGTTTCACCGCGCGTAAAAATAAAACGTCGCCCCAAAACCAAAAGATGAATCGCGCCTAAATTTAGCATCAACGCAAAGAGCGCGATCTTGACGAGCAATGTTTGTCCGTACAACGACTCGACGAGCGCGGCGACGGTTGGAATTTGATTGAGCGACGTGTAAACGCCGGTAAGCGCCAAAACAATTACCGAGACGAGCGCGACGCGTGAAAAATTTCCGACGAGCGCGCCGAGCCACGCCGCGCGTTTTTCCGCATCGAGCGCGTTCCAAATCGGCGTGAGCGTCCACGCAAACGCGAACAATCCACCGACCCAAATCGAAACCGCAAGCAGATGCAAAAAATCTACGAACACGCCGAGCGAAAAATCGCCTTGCGCCGCGCTATGCCCGGTGAGTGAAAAAGTAAATACTAAACTCGCGAGCAACACCGCGATCATAAACCGCCGCGTCTTGTCGTCTTGAAACGCGGCGACGACAAAAAAAATCAGAAAGGGCGAGCCGAGAATGAGCAAGTGATGGAGCGCGCCGCCCTTGTTCCACGAATCAATGAACGCGTTCACGAGCGCGCCGAGCGAGGCGAGGGATGGTTCGTTGCCGAGTCCGCCGTAATAGAGAAAAATCAAAAGCAACGCGCCCAAGACCGAAACTAAAATGCTCGCGCGCGGCGAAAATCGAAAAAGCAAAAACGCGGCGAGCGCGATCAAAATGAAACGCAGAATCCACACGGTGCCGAGCCGCGAATCGAACAACACTTGGGAAATGGTTTGCGGATTGATTCCATCCGCGACCAGATTCGCTTGCAACGCGAGCCGCGCAATTTCAGACGCGAGCAACAACGCGCACGCGAGCGCGGCAAGTTGCATCCACCGCGCCTCGGCGCGGGATTCGTCGGCGTGAACCGCGCGCAGCGAGCGCGTCAACAAATAGTCTTTGAAAAAAACCGCGCCCACGAGCGCGAGCAACGCAAACAAATTCACGCCGCGCGCGATGATCGCAAGCGGCGCGGTCTCGCTCGCCGCG
>JACQEA010000116.1 GCA_016200825.1 Chloroflexota bacterium
ATCAAAATAATGTCCGCGATCAACAAAGCCAAAATGATATACCACAGAACGTCGTACTGTCCCCAAAAAAGCAAAACGCTTTCGGCTTGCAACAGAAACGCCATCGGAATAATGATGAACGAGGCGAGCAGATTCGCTGCGCGCACGCTCGTCGTGTGGCTCGATACCACCACCGCGCCCGCGACCATCACAAGCGCTTCCATCGTCGTCAACAAAATAATTTGCGCGAGAATTGTTCCATCCGGCGCGTACTGAATCGAAAGAAACAAGCCGAGCAAGTATGCACCGACGCCCAGATAACTTGCGAACAGCGGCGGCAACATCGCGGAAAGCAATTTGCCAACATAGAGTGACGCGTCCGCGATCGGCGTGCCGAGCAACGGCTCCAAACTATTCCGTTCTTTTTCGCCGACAAATGTTTCGAGCGCGATGATGAGCGAAAAAGAAATCGGAAAAAATCCAACGATCATCATCGCGAAGGGCACCAATCGCAACGGAATGATGACCGCGTTGTACTCTTCGACAAAATTAATCGCGACACGCGTGGACAAGTTCATGATCCACGGAAAGATCAGCGTCAAAATAATAATCGGCGCGACGATGCGCCAATCGCGCAATGAATCGCGAATTTCGCGGCGCGTGATGATCAAAGCATCGGTTAGCATAGGAGGTAGTCTGATAGTCAAATAGTCTGGTAGTCCAAAGGCGCTAAACCCAACAGACTATTAGACTATCAGACTATTCGACAAATAACTATTGAACTAACTTGAGATACACATCTTCCAACGAACGCGGCATTTCGCTCAGCGATAAAACTTGCGCGCCGATGGAATGCAATTTTTCCAACAGCAATGGATTCGCAAGCTCGGGCGCGGCGGTGTGGTACCGCAAAAACATTTCGCCGTACGCTTCCACGCGAACGTTGCCATTCAAATTGGGCCACGGTTCTGTTAGCGGCTGCGCGAGTTTCACTTCAATCAACGCGTCGCCGAGCAGATCGCGCTTTAATTTTTCCGGCGTCCCAAGCGCGATTAATTTTCCGCGGCGAATAACTGCGATGCGATCCGCGAGCGTTTCGGCTTCGGGCAGATTGTGCGTGCAAAGAATTACGGTGTGCCCTTTGCCGCGCAAATCGGCAATCGCATCGCGAACTTGTTTCGCGCTTTGCGGATCCATCGCGGACGTTGGCTCATCGAGAAAAAGCACGCGCGGCGCGTGTAACATCGCGCGGATCAGCGCGATTTTTTGGCGCATCCCTTTAGAAAATTCGGCAAGCCGCCGCGCGCGCGCGTCCCACAAACCAAATTGCTTCAATAATTCTTCCGCGCGCGTTTGACGCTCCACTGCGCGCATCCCTTGCAACTCGCCAAAGAAATCCAAATAGTCGCCCGCGCGCATCCGCAGATACAAGCCGGGAAATTCCGTGAGATGACCAACGCGATGCCGCACTTGCCGCGCGTCGTTTACCACATCGCATCCATCTATCCGCGCGTAACCATCGGTCGGTTTGAGAATCGAAGACAACATTCGTACGGTCGTCGTTTTGCCCGCACCGTTCGGTCCAAGCAACGCGAGAATCTGGCCTTCGGCGACGGTGAAGGTGAGATGATCAACGGCGACAAGATTTTCAAATTGCTTTGTGAGACCGACGGCTTGGATTAGCGGAGACAACAAAACCCCCGCGCGCATTATAGGCGCGTTCAAAGTGGTGAGCAATGGGACTGGGATACCAAATGCGAAATAATTTTTACCGCAAAGACGCCAAGGGCAAAGAAAAAAAATGAAGCGTTTAAGTTTGTTTTATTGTTTATTCTTGGCGTCTTTGCGGTGAGATTTTTTATTCTGAATAAAGTCTATTAGTTCTTTCATATTTTTTTGCATGTTTCGTGGCTGCCTTTTCTCAATTCACATTTAGCCACGCGTCCAGCTGCGCGCGCATCTCATCGCGCGTCGCGCGAAAGCGCGCGAGAATTTCCGCGTCCATGCCGAGTGCGCGCGCGGGATCCTCAAACGGCAGATGAATGCGTTTTCCTGCGCCAATCCAAATCGGACACGCGCCTTCGGTTGGCGCGCAGACCGTCACGATCCAATCAAAGTTTGCGCCGCGAAATTCTTCCACGCTTTTCGAACGCGCGTCCGACGCGTCAATGCCAATTTCGCGCAGGACGCGCAACGTGTACGGATTGACCTCGCGCGCGTCCAGTCCCGCCGAGCGCGCGACAAATCGCGCGGCATGAAAATGATTGACCAATTGTTCGGCGAGGATACTGCGCGCCGAATTGTGCACGCACACGAAAAGAATGGTTTGCTTCGCCACAAAAAAATCGTCTCCGGGATGTGGAGACGATTCTACTCTATTCTGCGCGCGCGTCCAATTTTTTAGCGCTTGGGATTCGGATCTACTTTGTAAAACATTTTCCACGTTCCATCGCGCAAACGCACGACGAACGGATCCGTAATCTGCGTGCCGGCTTGCGCGGTGAGCCGATCACCGGATTCTTGCGTCCAATTGATCGCGTCGCTGGAAATAAAACTGTTGAACGCGATTTGCGTCCGCTGATTGAACGCGTACACGCGAAATCGTCCATCCTCCAACTTGATCGGCGCGACCGTGCCCCAATCTTTTAAACCCAAGGGTCCGACGTATTCAAATTTCAATCCGTCGTCGCTTTTCGCGATTACCGTCGCATGATCGGTGAGACTGAAAACGTACATCAACCATTGCTTGCCGGTCCAGAAAACATCGGGATCAACCAAGCCGTTGTAGGTGAATACGGTTCCTTCTTCGGTGAAACGAATTCCATCGGCTGAAATCGCGCTGCGAATAAAATGCGATTCATGCGTATCCGTATTGCCGGTCGCGGCGTAATAATACAAACGATAACGCCCATCGCTTAACAGCACGATACTTGGATCCACCGCTTTTTGGCTGGTGAGATTTGTAATCGCGCAATTCAGAACTTGAAAAGATTTTCCGCCATCACTGGATTCCGCGCAATTCACATTTTCCGGGCGATTGTTCGCGTCCACGTAATACAAACGCACGTTGCCTGCGGGCGTGACAATCACAGTCGGCACCGACGCGTGCTCAATCAATACACGATTGTCGCGCGACCAATTCAATCCATCACTGCTGGTCGCGCTTTCAATGTGATGCGTATATGGACCGCCCTGCGGCGCGGCAAGTGTTTGATTTGGCGCGGGATTATCTTTTGGTTTGGGTTGTGGCGACGCATCGGTTTTTTGTTTTGGCAAGGGCGTTGCCGCGTCGGCTGAAATCGCGGGCGCGGTTTGCGCGGACGGAGTTGATGGCGCGTTCGTTGGCGCGGAATTACACGCGACTAGAAAAATAATCGGCAATACGAGAAATAAAATTTTTTTCAATCCAACCTCCTTTGTTCTGCGCGTATTTTCGCCGATTACTGCTACGGAGATATGAAATTATTGTAAGCGGCGCGTAAAAAAATTTCGGGGGAATTGAGTACTAGACCGATCACGGCGTTTCTAATTTGATATTCGCGGTTCCACCCAACACAACGCCTTCGTTCGAAAAACTGATCACGCGTAAATCGAGGCGCAATAAAACTTTAGGCAACACGCGGCCATTGTATTCCAACGAATCCAATTGTTTACGAAACGCATACCCTTGCACACCGCCGAACTGCGCGCCCTCCGCCGTCATTCCGAGATACGAAACGTTCGAACCCGGAATCGTTTGGCTTTTTGCCAGCGTGTACGAAACCGGCGCGCTGAATTCGATCAGGACTTGGCCTTGCGTGCCGCTCGGTTGAATCGTAATGTTGCTCAATTCAATATGCGCGGTGCCTGCAACGGTGAGCGATTGATCATCGAAGGTCAGAACGCGCGTCGTCAATTTGATTTGCGCATTCGGCACCGGCGATCCCTGCCAATCTAATGTGTCGCCCGTTTTTTTCGGCGCTTCGAGTCCCACCAACAACACGCGCGCCGCGCCGCTCGCGGTTTTGCCGTTGTACGCAATCGTGGTGCCGGGTAATAACGTTCCGGTCTTGATCGTGAGTGAAACCGGCGCGTCGTAAATCAACATCGTTGCGGAAGTAGTTGATGGTGCGGTTTGACCCAAAAGAGATTGCGCAACATCGCATCCCGTCAAAGACAGAGTGATGCCAAACAATAATGCAAAAATATTCCAGCGTTTGAGATGGCGAAACATTTCGTCTCCTTTGGCTACGAGTGTAGCATTTTTCAAAATCAGCGTCAAAGATTACTTTTTACAAAACGTTTGTTACAAAAAGCAAAAACGATTCGCTCGCCGCTATTCGCTTGTTTTGCGTAACCTCGCTATAATCAAACCACTTTGCAAACATTTTTTTTGCGCGCGCTCGTTTTTCTTTGCGGCATGGCAACCTTAGGCATCGAACTTGCCGCGTCGCGATTGCTCCGTCCATTTTTCGGCGATTCGATTTTAGTGTGGGCAAATATTATCGGACTCATTCTCGTTTATCTCACCATCGGCTATTATATTGGCGGACGCTGGGCGGATCGCGATCCGCGCGCGAGCACGCTTTATCGCGTGATCGCGTGGGCGGGTTTCGCGATTGGCGTGTTGCCATTTCTCGCGCGCCCCTTGTTACAATTCGCGATTCCCGCGCTCGAACATCTCAACGCGGAATTAGGCATCCTCGCGTTCGGCGGCACCCTAATTCTTTTCAGCGCGCCAATTACTTTGCTCGGTTGCGTCACGCCCTTTGCGATTCGTTTGAACGCGCGCGCGATTTCTTCCACGGGCGCGACCGCGGGCGCGTATTACGCGTTGTCAACATTCGGCAGCATCGTCGGAGTTTTCGCGACAGTTTTTATTTTGCTCGCCGCGCTCGGCACGCGCGGCACATTTCTCGCGTATGCGTTCGCGCTCATGCTGGGCGCGCTCATCGGCATTTGGCGCGAGACAAACCGCGCGCAAATTTTGCGCTACACCACGTTGCCGTTTTTTATCGCGCTGATCGCGATTGTGGACGCGCGCGGCGCGATCAAAGCTAGCGCGGAGGTGATTTACGAAACCGATTCGGCGTACAATTTTATTCAAGTCATTCAAGAAAACGATTTGCGTTTGCTCACCGTCAACGAAGGTCAGGCGTATCAATCCGCGTATCGCCCTACGACGACACTCACGGGCGGAATCTGGGATTTATTTTTACTTGCGCCGTACTTTTCGTCGGACAGTGCGCCAAAAAATTTGCTGATGCTGGGGCTCGCGGCAGGCACGATTGCGCGCGAATATTCGGATGTGTATGGCGCGCTGCCGATTGACGGCGTGGAACTCGATCCCGCGATCATCGCGACGGGACGAAAATTTTTCGCGATGAATCAGCCCAATCTGAACGCGATCGCCGACGATGGGCGAAATTTTTTGCGCCGCGCGGCGACGTACGATGTCATCGCGCTGGACGCGTATCGTCAGCCGTACATTCCGTTTCATCTCACCACCGTGGAATTTTTTCGCGAGACGCGCGCCCATCTCAACCCGCGCGGGGTCGTCGCGTTAAACGCGGCGCGCACCCAGAGCGATTATCGTTTAGTGGATGCGCTCGCGGCGACGATGCGCCAAGTTTTTCCATCGGTTTATCTCGTGGATCATCCGAACAACGCGAACACACTGATCGTCGCGACGAAT
>JACQEA010000117.1 GCA_016200825.1 Chloroflexota bacterium
ATGAGCGCGGTCAACGCGCGCGCGCGCGAAAATCCGCAATCCACCGCAAAATTTTTCGCGGCGCTGATTGATGGACTTGCCAAGCGCGAGGTTTCTTCGCCAGCCAAAATCTTGGCGATGCTCACCGCGCTTCGTGACGCGCGCAAGCCCGCGCCAAAATCCAAACCTGAATCCAAAACTAAAACTAAATCTAAGCAACGCCACGTCTTATCGCGGAAAGGAAAATCGCGATGAAATACGCGCGGATTATTTTTCTCGTTCTTTTGCTCGCGGCGTGTGATGCGCCCGCGACGAGTCCCACGCCGCCGCCCGATTCGAATGCGACGATTCAAGTTTTTTTCACCACGCCAAAATTTCCCGACAACAAAGCCAATCATCACGGCAGTTTGGACGATCAACTCACCGCGTTCATCAACACCGCGCGCGTCAGTGTAGATATGGCGATCTATCAACTCGATTTGGAAAACGTGACGCAAGCCTTGCTCGCCGCGAAAAAACGCGGCGCGACGGTGCGCGTGGTCACGGACATTGATATTCTGGAGGACAAGGATGAAAATCCTTCCTTCAAAGATTTGCAAAAAGCAAGCATCACCGTTGTCGGCGGAAATCCGAACGCGATCATGCACGACAAATTTGTCGTCGTGGATAGCGCGGCGGTGTGGACGGGCTCGTGGAATTTTACCGACAACGACACGTATCGCTACAACAACAACGGCATGATATTGCAATCGTCCGATCTGGCGCGCAACTATACGGTGACGTTCGAGAAAATGTTCAAGGACAAAAAGTTCGGACCGTCACGCAAGCCGGGCGGCACGACGCCGCGCGTCAACGTGGGCGGCATCGCGCTTGAAAATTATTTCGCGCCCGAAGACGGTGTCTCGGGAAAAATTATCGCACGTTTGACGCAAGCCGCGCGCACGATAGACTTTATGGCGTTTTCGTTCACCGACGACGAGATGGGCAAGACGGTGCGCGATCGCGCCAAAGCGGGCGTGAAGGTGCGCGGTGTGTTTGAGAATACCGGATCGGAAACGCAATTCAGCGAGTACGGCAACATGAAAAAAGCGGGCTTGGATGTTTGGCAAGATGGCAATCCGTACTTGATGCATCACAAAGTTTTCATCGTGGATGGAAAAACGGTGGTCCTCGGCTCATTTAATTTCTCGCAAAACGCCGAGACGAGCAACGACGAAAATTTGCTCATCATTGACGACGCGGCTATCGCGCAAAAATTTACGGAAGAGTTCGCGCGCGTGTACGAGCAAGCGAAAAATCCACCGAAGAAATGAGTCGGCAAATTCAATTTTTGCTGCGCTCGATCCAATGATTGGCTTTGTAGAACTTTCATTGGATTGACGCGCGAACCGAACCCGACTAAACTCAAGATCGCGATATTGTGCGTCGGAGCACATTTTTGTGGACATTCTCGACGTTGTGATTCTCGATGAAGAGAAACTGGAACGGAAACATGGCATCAAGCCACGCGAGATTTTCGAACTACTTGATAGCGACCCCAAGATTTTCTTTGACGAAAAGGGGAATATTCCAGGCGAAGATGTATATGCGGCTATGGGACAGACGTATGGCGGCAGGTATTTGATCGTTTTCTTTATCTACAAGAAGAACAAAGTCGCATTGATCACTTCCGCGCGCGATATGATCTCGAAGGAGCGCAAAAGATATGGCAAAAAATAAAAGCAAACGCGATTCACTTCCTGAACATTTCAAATCGCTCGCAGAATTCATTGAATTCTGGGATAATCATGCCATCACCGAATATCCAAAAGTTTGGCGCGCAACAGATTTGAAAGTCAATCTCCTCAAGCGCGCGTATTCAGTTCCTTTGGACGCGCGCTTGGCAAAAAAACTTGAATCAATCGCGCGGACCAAGAAAACAACGGTGCGGCGATTGGTGAGTCGGTGGCTAGAAGAAAAACTACGCGCGGCGTGAGGTAGGAGCGCGTGTCAAACGAATCCTTCATCGAGGAACTCTGGAGCATTGCGCACGAATTGCCGATGGTCGAGCATCCGTGGTTCAAAGGCATCATCGAGCATCGCTGGACGCGCGAGCAAATTATTGTGGGCGAGATGCAACATTATTTGCGCGTGCGCACGAACCCGATTTTTTTCGGTTACATTCTCGTCAACGCGGTCAACGAAAAAAATCACGCGTTGATGGATGTAGTGATGGAAAATTTTATGGAAGAGATGGCGCAACCGGTGAGTCACGTGGACGTGATGCGCCAATTTTTGGAAGAGGTTGGCATTACGCGCGAGCAAGCCGATAACGTCGAACCCGCGCCGGGAACGATGGCGGCGATTGAAATGATTATCGGCGGATGTCAACGCCGATCCGCGCTGGAAGGTATCGCGCTGTTGAGTTTTGTCGAAGCGATGCACGGCGGCGCGCAAGGAGTCGCGGCAAAAGTTTATCGCGAGTTAACGGGGCATTACCAATTTTCGCCGCGCGCTGCGGCGACGTATCATTTGCACGCCGAACAAGATGAGGGACACGGTGATCGGCAAATCGAGGCGTTGCGCGAATTTGCGACGACAGATGAGTTGCGCGATAAAGTGCGGCGCGCGGTGAAACTTGGATTGAACGCGTTCAATTTAGAATGGGATGGTCACGTGCAAGCGATGACGGGAAAGCGCGAATATTGGGGCGGACGCGCGGCGGTGAAATTGCAAACGCCGCAGTTCAAGATAAAGTGACGCGTGACAAGGCACCCGTCATTGCGAGGACGTTGAGCATAGCGAAGCGGACGAAGCAATCTCCATTTTGCAATTTGGAGATTGCTTCGGCACAGAGAGCGTGCCTCGCAATGACGACGCGTGTTCACATTTCCCATTCTTGCGGAAAAATTTTTCGCCACGCTTTGTATTCTTTCTCGCCAGAAAATTCCCCGCGCAATTTCAACAGCGCGTTTTGCAACTCCGCGTCCGTTAAATCCAAAACATTCGAGACCATACCCGTGGTCTCATCGAAGCTCGCGCCTCAGTTGTTGTATCAGCCGCGCATGCGTTTCATCATATAACGTTGCTCGTCGCGGATGGGCATCGCTTATCTCCCTTCGGTTTTTTGTACCGTAATTAGTTCCGTCGTCGCGCGCGGCGCGCGATTTTGTTCGATGTGCACGCGCACGCGCGCGAAAATTTTCCACGCCGCGCCGCGATAATTTACGCGCATAATCAAAAACGCGTTTTCGATTTCCGTCGCGCGTGGCGCGGCAAACTCCACGACAAAACCAATTTGGGTGCGCGCCCGCGGCGCAATTTCCAAATTTCCAAACTGTTTTTCAGGCGCGCGGAATTGACTGTGCGGCAACCACGCCGAGTGAATGGTCAGTGGCGCGTCGCCGCGATTTTCGATTTTCCACGCGACCTGCCAATGTTTTGCATCGACGCGCGCGCTGGAAAAAATTTGCGCGATCGCTACGCTAGGCGCGAGCGAGTCTGACATTTTTTCTCAACCGTCGCGATTGTAAGTCCGAATGCAGACGCGGTCAAGCGCAATTTGAGTGGTTGCCCGCGTTATGCTACAATGCGCGCCATTATGATTCTGTCGCGCCGAAAATTTTTGCAACTCTCCGCGTCGCTTTTCAGCGGCGCGATTTTTTCTCCGCTTGCGAATTTCCAACTTCCGACCTTTCTCGTCCAACCGCAAACCGATTTCATCACCGTCCGCGGCGACCAATTCTATTTCGGCGATCAGCGTTTTCCAATTCGTGGATTCAATTATTATCCCCAACTTCACCCGTGGAAAACTTTCAACATTGGCGAATGGGAATCGGCGGTCACCGAACGTGAATTGAAACTCGGCGCGGGCTTGGGCGCGAATGTCGTCCGCATTTTTGTTGATTTCAATTACTCGCTCGATAACGCGCGCGCCCAAGAACCCATCGTCAATTATTTTTCTCCAATGACTCAGTACGTCGAAAACTTGCGCGAGTGCGTTGAGATTGCGGGACGAATGAATCTCAAAGTGATCCTCACGTTGCTCGATAGTTTGGATTTCGCGATGTATCTGCCGCAAAATGTGTGGATGGTGGAAGAGTATCTCAAGATTCTCGCGCCGCCGTTCGCGAATGATCCGCGTATTTTATGCTGGGATTTGCAAAACGAACCCGACCGCGCGATTCGCACGGTCGGCAACAATATTGTGATTCCATTTTTTCGCCGCGTGTCCGCGCTCGTGCGCTCACTCGCGCCGAATCATTTGCAAACGATTGGAATGATTGATCGTTTGCCCGCGCGTTATTTTTCGGATTTCAACGCGTGGATTGATTTTTTTTGCTTTCATTATTACGACCAAGCCGAAAACTTGAACGCGCTCGTACAATTCTATAGAGCGCAAACCACAAAGCCGCTGATGCTGGAAGAGTTTGGACTCGCAACGGGCGGACCAGGTCCCGATGGCGCGTACACGGAACAAGATCAGGCGAATCATTATCAAACCGTTTTGAAAACGCTCGACGACAACAAAATGTGCGGCTCGGTTTTTTGGGCGCTCACCGATTTTCCGATCGGTCTTGCGGGCAATCCGCCGATTCAAGAAGACTCGCCTGAAAATCATTACGGAATTTTTCGCTTGGATTATTCGGAGAAACCCGCGGGGCGTGTGATTAGAAATTTCTGGAAAAAGTAGTTTGCCACAGAATCACACAGAAACACACAGAAATAAATAATTTGGAAGAGACACACGGAAAAAGTAGTTTGCCACAGAATTACACAGAAACACAGAATGGCAAATAAAATCTATAGATGAAACAAAAGTTAAACTATTATTTTGTGATGAATTCTCGGCGAACGTTGCATTCTCTGCGGTGAATAGTGCGTGGCATTAATGAATAAAATTGGCTGAAGAAAATAATAATCTCCAATTGCTGCTGCTCCGTCACGGCGAATCTCATTACAATCTTGACGGTTCGGGCGGATTCGATTCAGCGTTGACGAAGGTTGGTATTGACCAAGCGCGCCGCGTCGCGCCGTATCTCGCGCGCAATTTTCAAATTGCCGCGCTCTATTCATCCACTTCGCGATGATTTGCGCGAAGCAGACTTTGATGTTGGAACGGCGATGCCGCGTTTCGATTTGCCTGCGGACGCGTTGAGCGCGGCAAACATCGCGCCCGAAACGCGCGGCGCAGACTATTTGCAATTTCAAACGCGCGTCGTCGCCGCGTTCCGCGCGATTGTGCGCGCGCATCGCGAGGGAACGATTCTGGTCGTCACGCACGGCGGCGTGATCGCCACCTTATTGCGCAGTATTTTTTCGGGCCACCAAGTTTCGATGTACTCGGACAATACCGCGCTGACAATGTTGCAATGGCGCAACGCGCGTTGGTATTTGGAATTTTCCAATCGCCGCGAGCATCTTGTGAAATAAAGCCACAGAATCACACAGAAATTCACAGAAAAAAGTTCAGTGTGATTCTGTGTGTTTCTGTGGCAAAAAATTATGTCTCAACAACCCGTCGGTTATCTCATCCTCATCCGCAACAATCGCGAGTACGATAAACTTTGGCTCGGGCAAATCGTTTCGTTGTTCGGCGATTGGCTCAATTACATCGCGGTGCTTGCGCTGGTGTACGAACTCACGCAATCGGGTCTGGCGACCGGAGTTTTACTCGTCGCG
>JACQEA010000154.1 GCA_016200825.1 Chloroflexota bacterium
CTTTAGGCGCGCCGATATCTATGCCCGGATGATGCGCCCAAAATTTTTGCGTGATGACGCCCGTGACGGGCCAACCAAACAAACCCGATCCTTTCGCCGCCGTTGGCGGGGTCGGACCGTTGTACGCGTAAACGACGCGCGGTTGATACGGTTTCGATCCGCCGGGAATCATCAAGAATTTGCCGGGGGTGATCGCATAGTCCGGCGCTTTGAGATCGTGCCACGTTTTGTTAAATTCTAAATTGACAATCTCAGTAATCATATCATCTGTTTTTTGTTTTGCGGATTTAAATTTTTCCGCGAGCTTTTGAACTGTATCGTTCGCCTGAACGGTATATAGCACGCCGCTCACGGGCGGAATGTTGAGCGTTTGCCCGACGGAAAGTAAATCGGGATTGTCTTCCAATTTTGGATTTGCCCACAAGATGGAATCCGCCGACACTTCAAAGTCGTCGCCGATGTTGCTGACGGTATCGCCGGATTTTACGGTGTACGTTAGCACATCGCGTCGCACGCGTTTGGGAATATTGGTGACGGGAATTGCCGCGCGCGCCAGAAAATCTGGAGTTTCGGGAACAAAATCAGGGTCGAATGCCGCGTCGCTCGTATCGGTAGATGAAAGACTAGAAACAGAATTATTTTTCGCGGACAAATTAATTGGGAACGCGCTCGCGCTGACGATGAGCGCGATCAATCCGATCACGCTGATGTGCGATGCGGCGCGCGTGAGCCCCGGAATATCTTGCGCCTGTTCGTGCGCGCGATCGCGTAGTTGCAATAGCATCGGCGCAAGCCGAATGCGAACTCGCGCGAAGAAAGAAAGTTTGATGGGGGTGGCTTGAATCATAACTTGTCCTTGTTCAGCGTGGCGAGAAATTCTTTATTGTCGCGCGTCTTGATCAAGCGCGGGATCACCGGCTCTAGCGCGTCGGGTCCGCCGCCCAGCATATCCATCATGCGGCGCAACGTCCACACGCGCGATAAGGTGTCTTCGTCCAACAACAATTCTTCGCGGCGCGTGCCGGAGCGTTCAACGTCAATCGCGGGAAAGATGCGTCGTTCCGCCAGTTTGCGCGAGAGATGCACTTCGCTGTTACCGGTGCCTTTGAATTCTTCATAAATTAAATCGTCCATGCGACTGCCCGTATCAACCAAACAAGTTCCGATGATGGTGAGACTGCCGCTTTCTTCCAATTTGCGCGCCGCGCCAAAAAATCGTTTGGGCGGATAGAGCGCGGCGGGATCGAAACCGCCGGTCAAGGTGCGACCGCTGGGCGGCACAACCAAATTGTAGGCGCGCGCGAGACGCGTGATCGAATCGAGCATCAACACGACATCTTTGCCGCCTTCGACCAAGCGTTTGGCGCGATGCAGCGCCATCTCCGCGACGCGCGCTTGATTTTCAACGACATCGTCAAAGGTGGAAGAAAAAACTTCGGCTTCGACGGAGCGATCCACATCGGTCACTTCTTCCGGGCGTTCGCCGATCAACACAATCATCAAATGCGCGGCGGGATAATTTTCACTGATGCCGTTCGCGATTTGTTTGAGAATAGTCGTCTTGCCGGCTTTGGGCGGCGAAACGATCAGCCCGCGCTGACCTCGGCCAATTGGCGCGACCATATCGAGCACGCGCGTGGCGAGAATATTTTGTTTCGTTTCTAATTTGAATTGTTCGTTGGGAAAAATCGGCGTGAGTTTATCAAAATCGGGGCGGGCTTTGGCGGTTTCGGGATCGAGATTATTGATGGCTTCGACGCGGAGGAGACCAAAATATTTTTCGGTGTCTTTGGGCGGACGCACTTGGCCGATCACCATATCGCCCGTTCGCAAACCAAATCGGCGAATTTGCGATTGCGAGACGTACACGTCTTCGGGTCCGGGCAAGAGATGATCGGAGCGCAGAAAGCCGATGTTCTCGTCTACAATTTGCAAGACGCCGCCGCCGAAAATCAATCCATCGCGTTCCGCTTTAGCGCGTAACAAGCGAAAGATCAGATCGGTCTTTTTATATTTGGTGTAACCGCTCACGGCTTGCTCTTTGGCAAGCTCGCGCAGATCGGTCAACGTTTTTTTATCGAGTTCGGCGTAATTCAGAATGTCTGGCAAGCAAAACTCCGTGAAGTGAAACGGCAGATCGGGTTGATCTGCGGTGCGGGAAAAAATTCCTGAAAATAAAAATCAGGCGATTCGCTTTCGAGATTGAAACACAGGAAAAAGTTTGTGGGGCAAAAGAGATTGCGAGGCGATGGTATGGGCTTGATGATTTACGATTACGGACAAATTATAGCATTGTTTTCGCGGTGAGTCAAATTGAATTTTTTGCTAATGTCATTTCGAGGAGCGGAGCGACGAGAAATCTAGTTGTTACAATGAGATTTCTCGCTTCGCTCGAAATGACTGAGCGTAGAGTAAGAAGGTAACTTATTTTTTCCTCGCCATGACCAGACTACTGCCCGGCGCTCTGAGAAAATCGGAACGGCGCACGTTTGAGAATCCGGTTGCGGTGAGCCACGCGGCAAGGTCATCGAAAGAATAAATTCCGCCGCCGATGAGATGAAAGAAGCTCAAATGCAACATCGCATTGATCGCGCGTCCGCTAGGGGATGGCACATTCGCCGCCATTTGCTCGATGATCGCGATCACCCCGCCGCGATTCAACGCCGCGTGCGCGCGCCGCAACAAATCGCGATTCTGTTCCGCGCTCAAGCCGTGCACGATATTGAACGCCAGCGCCACATCGTAGCCCGCGCCAAAATCATCGCGCAGAAAATCGCCGGTGCGCGTCTGGATGCGCGTTTCCATTTTTTCTGCCGCGATGTTTGCGCGCGCGGACGTGAGCGGTTGCGGAAAATCGAAAATCGTTGCATTGAGGTGCGGATATTTTCGACATAGCGCGATGCTGTACCATCCGTGACCGCCGCCGATATCCAAGACGCGCCGCGCGTGCGGCGGAATTTCTAATTTGCTCAACACTTCGGAGTTGATAGTGTTTGCAATCGCGACCATCCAATCTTGAAAATCGCGCGAGAGTTCAGGTTGATTTTCCAGCGCGGCGTACAAATCTTGTACGGTTTTTCCCGCGCGAATTGTTTCTTCTAACGATTGAAAATTTTCTGTCAGCAATGTGCCAAAAAAGCGAAACGCGGGCGCGACACTTGCTTTGCCTGCCGCGCGCGTGATCCATTTCTCTGCCATGCGCGATAACGCATAACGATCTCCGGCGCGCGTCACATAACCAATCGTCACAAGCGCGTCGAGCAAAATCGCAATGCCGCGTTCGCTTGAATTGGCCGCGCGCGCGATTTCGCTCAGCGTTTGAGGTTGCTCCGTAAGCGCATCGAAAACACCGAGACGAATCGCGGCGAGAACCACGCGAAAAGAAATCGCGCTGAAAATTTCAAACGCGGGCGCGGGCGCGGCGTTGAGCGTGATAAAAAGAAAACGTTCTAAGAAATTGGGAAGGAGAGGCATGAAGAATGGCAGATAGCAGATTGCAGATGGCAGATTGCAAATGGACTTTGGGCGAAACACTTGCACCTGCGGCAAGTGCAGGTGTAATTTTTACCGCCAAGCCTGTCCTGAGTACGTTCGCTTCGCTCAGTATAAACTCCGCGAATGGAACGCCAAGCGCGCAAAGAAAAAACTTTCACGCTAGGGCGTGTATGCAAAAGGTTCTTTTGCCGCTGATTACGTTGAAGAATCTTGCTGTCAAATGCATTAGATTCCTGCAAGAAGGTTTTGCATACACGTCCTAGTTTTATTGTTTATGCTTGGCGTTCTTTGCGTCTTTGCGGTGAAATTTTTTATTACGTGTTGCGTATTCTCTACGCCACTTCTCGGCGTAACGTTGTCGCGGAAAGTAATATCATCGCGATCGCGAACGCGGCGAGAACCGCGAGATGCGGCAGAATCGCGCCGATGCCTTCGCCGCGAATCATCACCGCGCGCAACGCTTGATTCGCGTACGTGATCGGCATAACGCGTCCCAACGCTTGCAAAAGACCGGGCATCGTGTCGAGCGGAAAAAGAAAATCGCCGAGCAGAACTTGGGGTGTGATCACAATCGGAATGAATTGAATGACTTGAAATTCAGTGCGCGCAAAAGTCGAAAGAAAAATGCCGAGATTGATCGCGCCAATCGCGAGCAGGGCTTGAATCAAAAAAATAATCGCGAGATTGCCGGCGGTATGCACTTGAATCACAAAGACGGTGAACAAAAGAATCACGAGCGATTGAAAGAGCGCGAACAAACCGAACCCGAACATATAACCCAGCACCAGTTCGACGCGGCTGACCGGCGTGGCGAACAATCTTTCCAATGTGCCTTGCGAACGCTCGCGCAAAAAAACCAACGTGGTCAACAGAAAAACCAAAAAGAAAACGAAAATGCCGATAAAACCCGGCGCGATAAAATCGAGTTGATCGAATTGACTTCCGCCGTACAAATAACGGAAATTGAGATTCAATAGCGGAGTCGGCGGTTTGCCGCCCGGCGCGACCAC
>JACQEA010000155.1 GCA_016200825.1 Chloroflexota bacterium
CGCTTCGTTTTTCCGCGCTCGCGACCAAAGTCAAGAATTTTTCATTTGTCATTTGTTCATTGGTAATTGGTAATTGGTAATTGGTAATTGTATCCGTGACCACCGGTTTCCCGCGCGTCAACGTTCCTGTCTTGTCCAAAATAATCGTGTCGATCTTGTGCGTCGTTTCGAGCGCGCCGCCGCTCCGAATCAACACGCCCATCTCCGCGCCCTTGCCGGTGCCGACCATAATCGCGGTTGGCGTCGCGAGTCCTAGCGCGCACGGACACGCGATAATCAGCACCGCGACAAAATTGACGAACGCAAAAGTGAATTGCGGTAGCGGACCAAACACGGACCACAGCGCAAATGTCGCGAGCGCGATGACGACGACGACCGGAACAAAGATCGCGGAAATTTGATCGGCGAGTTTTTGCACGGGCGCTTTGGACATTTGCGCGTCTTCGACCAATCTGATGATTTGCGCGAGCGCGGTTTCTTTGCCAACTTTGCGCGCTTCGATTTTCAACGCGCCGCTCGTGTTGAGCGTTCCACCAATAACTTTCGACGCGATATGTTTTTCGACGGGCACGCTTTCGCCCGTGATCATGGATTCGTCTACCGCCGACGCGCCATCGAGAACGACGCCATCTACAGGAATTTTTTCGCCAGGGCGCGCGATAATAATATCGCCCACGCGCACATCGCTCGCTTTGATTTCCAATTCCGCGCCGTCGCGCATCACGCGCGCGGTTTTCGCGCGCAGGTTCATCAGTTTCTTGATCGCTTCGGACGTTTGTCCTTTGGCGCGCGCTTCCAAATATTTTCCCAACTTGATCAGCGTGATAATCACCGCGGCGGTTTCAAAATAAACATGCTCGCCGATAAAAAACTGAAATTGCGCCGCGATCAGAACGATCGCGCTGTACCAAAACGCCGCGTTCGTGCCGAGCGAGATGAGCAAGTCCATATTCGGCGCGCGCGCGCGGAGCGATTTCCACGCGCCGCGATGGTACGCGCGTCCGACGTAGAATTGCACGGGCAGCGCGAGCGCGAGCAACATCCAGTCGAAATATTTCCACTCGAAAAGTTGCGGCAGAATATCGTGGCGCAGAAGAACGCTATGCAACAAATCGCGCGCCATCGCGAGTGCGAAGAGTGGAATTGTAAACGCGATGCCGATCAACAGATCGCGTTTCTCGCGCAACATCTCTCGCGCGCGCGCAACTTTTTCGCGATCTACAAATTCTTCTTCCGCGCCGCTAACTTCAAGCACATCGTAGCCTGCCGCGCGGATTACATTTTTCAAATCGTTGTAGGTGACGAGATTCGGAATGATTTCGACCGCGATGAGTTCATTCGCAACATTCGCGCTCACGCTCATCACGCCGTCGAGTGATTTCAATCGCGTTTCCAAATCCGCGCCGCTCGCCGCGCGCGCGAGTCCTTGCACGGGCAACGTGATTTTATCAACGACCACATCATAGCCCACGTCGCGCACGTGAAAAACCAAATCGCCAATCGCGCCAACTGCCGCGTCGTATTCGACGCGCGCGCGTTCGGTCGTGAGATTCACGTCAACTGCCTGAGATGGGGAGAGTGATTTGTTTCAATGTCATTGCGAGTCTCCGAATACTTGATCCAGTGAAATAGAAGTTAGAGGTTGGAAGTTGGAAGTTAGAAATGCCGCAACGCGATCCAACTTCTAATCTCCATCTTCCAACATTCAATTCACACTTTCGCCGCCGTATCAAACACTTGCAACAACTCTTTGATCACGCGCTCGCGCTCGCGCGGCTTGTTGCCGCGAATCGCGGTCGTCACGCAACTAGCGAGATGGTGTTCGAGCAACAGCGCGTTGAGTTTATCGAGCGCTTTTTCAATCGCCTGCGTTTGCTTGATAATGTCAATGCAGTATACGTCTTCTTCGATCATCCGCACGACCGCGCCGACGTGACCTTGAATACTGCGCGCGCGGTTGAGCAATTCGTTATTGTGATGATTTGCCGCCATTGCATCTCCTCCCGACCCCACCCCCATAGGGAGGGGGTATCTATATCCGCATTATACGCGAATTTTGAAATCCGTCAAGGGACATTTGTCCTTCGGATTGGCTAAACTCGAAGAGATATTTCTTCGTTCAAAAAAGAGAGGGTACAGTGTCATTCTGAGCGACTCCTTCGTTTCACTCAGGATAAACTCCGGGAGCGAAGAATCTTGTTATGCGCCTTGAAATCAAGCGAGTCAACGAGATGCTTCGCGGAGTTTATGGTGAGCGAAG
>JACQEA010000156.1 GCA_016200825.1 Chloroflexota bacterium
ACAAAGCGCGGAATCATCAGCGTGCCATCCAAAAATCCAGTGCGCGAAATATCCGCGATGCGTCCATCAATGATCACGCTCGTGTCGAGCAAAATTGGTTTGTCGCTTTGTGGACGCGCGCTCTCGCGCGACAGACGGCCGTCGAGAATCGAAAAAAAATCGCGCTCGCGCATGATCATCACCCACGCGCCAAGATAGCCAAAGAGAATTAACGAACCGAAGGGAAGAATCGAACGCCAGGGTTCAGGAAGAAGCGACAATGGAAACGCGGTGAGCGCGGCGATAATCAAACCGATGATGAGACCCACCGTCGCGGCGATCAATGTTTGCGCGGGGATTTGGCGAAAGGTGCCGCGAACCCAGCGATAGGGTCGCAGCGTGATCCACGGCGTAATCAACAATCCCAATGCCGCGCCCGCGAGAATCAGAACGAGGATGAGCCGCGTTTGCTCGGGCGCATCGCCCAACGCGTCTCCAATTTTCCAACCGACGACCGCAAATGCGATCATTCCAATAATGCGGAGGAGAAATTCTAAAGACATCGCAACCTCCTCCCGGTTATCCACCAAAAATAAAAAGAGTGTACCGCCGGGTACACTCCAAGAGGGATGATCGAAGATAATTGCAAATTCAGGCGACAACTACGTCGCGCATAAAAAAACCGTTGGGTGTAGTTCCGGACGATTCATTCCAAATGCAGTTGGACAACCGAGAAAAAATAATTCAAATTCGCTTTTGCAAGCGTGAACGCATATTAACACGAAAAGAAGTGAAAGTCAAAAACAATTGGCGGATAGCGGATCGCTGATAGCCTAGCAAAACAATTCTCCATTCGCCATTCGCTATCGGCTATTGGCTACTTTGCTAACGCGACATCCATCGCTTGCGCAAGCGTACGCGCGCCGACGAGCGCGATGCCTTCCGGTTTTTCTTTCATCGTCGCGAGAGTTTGCGGCACGAGCGCGCGCTTGAATCCCAAACGCGCGGCTTCGGTCAAACGGCGCGCGGCTTGACCCACGACGCGCAACTCACCACTCAAGCCCACTTCGCCGATCACGACTAAATCTTCCGCGATCGGTCGGTCGCGAAAACTGGACGCGATCGCGAGCGCGACGGTTAGATCCGCGGCTGGTTCCGCGATTTTTAATCCGCCCACCACGTTGACAAAAACATCTTGATTAAATAATTTCAAGCCGACGCGTTGCGATAAAACCGCCGTCAGCAACAACAAGCGCCCCATATCAAATCCATTCGCGGTGCGGCGCGGCAATGCGAACGCGGTCGAATTGGTCAACGCTTGAATCTCGACTAAGATCGGCCGCGTGCCTTCCATCGTCACCGCGATCGAATTTCCCGCCGCGCCCACCGCGCGCTCGGCTAAAAATGCGCGCGAGGGATTATCTACTTCGATCATTCCATCCTGCGTCATTTCAAAAACGCCCACTTCACTCGTCGCGCCGAAACGATTTTTGACCGAGCGCAATAATCGGTACGAGTGAAACCGTTCGCCTTCCAAATACAACACCGTGTCCACGATATGTTCCAACACGCGCGGACCGGCAATCGCTCCGGCTTTGGTGACATGCCCCACCAGAAAAATCGCGACGCCGGTTTCTTTCGCGGTGCGCATCAACCGCGCCGCCGATTCGCGCACTTGCGAAACACTGCCCGCCGCGCTCGCGAGTTCATCGAGATAAACGGTTTGCACCGAATCCACAATAACAATTTTGGGTTTGAGATTTTCAATGTGCGCGATAATTTCGGCGAGATTCGTTTCGGTCAACAGATAAAGCGTTTCGGGTTTCAAGCCCAACCGTTCGGCGCGCATTTTCATTTGTTGCACCGACTCTTCGCCCGAAACGTACAACACATTTCCCGCCGATTGCGCGAGCGTCGCGGCCATTTGCAAAAGCAAAGTGGATTTGCCAATCCCCGGCTCGCCGCCGATCAACACCAATGAGCCCGGCACAATCCCGCCGCCCAACACGCGCGCGAGTTCCGGCATTGGCACCGCGACGCGTTGGAATCCTTCCGTCGCGACATCGGAAATTTTTTGCGGCGCACTGCGCGGC
>JACQEA010000157.1 GCA_016200825.1 Chloroflexota bacterium
TAGACCTCTTGCAAAAGTAGTTTAGCGAGGATATTTGAGCTCCAGATTGTAAAGGGCGGCAATCAGATTGAACCGGAGCCCAAAGCCTCTGCGCCGATTTCGATACCGTTCACTCAGGATGCGAAAGATTTTCAACCGCCGAATAATGTGCTCGATCAAAATGCGCTCTCGTCGAAGGGCTCGGTTGCTTGCTTTCTGTTCTCGGCTCAGCGAATGAAGTTTGGTCTTCTTGGCAGGCGTCTGGCTGTTGGCATGGAGCTTGACCAGTCCTTGATAGCCAGTATCCGCTAGCGTCCGAATGTCTGGCGAGATGGCGTTGCGACTTTGCTTGAACAATTGAAAATCATGTTGACTGCCGTTAGTAAAATCAGTCGCCAGGATTTCTTCGGTCTTTTGGTTGACAATTACTTGCGCTTTTTGGGTGTGCTGTTTCTTTTTGCCGCTATAATGCCGACCTTGTCTTTTTTGGGACGCTCAATCGGTTGTTCGGTCGCATCGACCACGACCATCTCGATCGCTGTATCGCTGGCAGGGAGAACTTTTTTTCCCGGCAAACGGAATTGTCCGGACTGGACCAACCCGTTTTCAATTTTTCGAATCGTTCGACAGACGGTCGCTTCGCTCACTCCAAAGCTCAGGCCAATGTGAAACTGGGTGCGATATTCCCGCCAATACATCAAGGTCAGCAGCAATTGATCGGCACGGCTCAATCGAGTGGGTCTGCCAAAATCGCGCTGCCCTTTTTCGAGGACCGCGAGCATTTTTTCAAAAGTGCGGCGTTCTACGCCAGTGGATCGTTTGAAATCTGCGCCCTTCAGGTTTTTGGTTGCTTCATATTTCATGTGCCTATTATGGCACACTTATGCAAGAGGTCTAGTGAATATATCAAGAGTGGCTATGCGGTTGGGACTCAATCACAATTCGTTTTAGGATGGTGCATCGGTAGCACTTACACCTGCGATGTAACGTTCTTACTCAGCCTCCGTCGCCAAGCCAATGGTTACGGTCACCGCATCCACCGTCAACGAGCCTGGGTCTTGCTCGGTGATAAAGGTTTTGATGGCAACGCGGTCCAACAAGGCGATCTGATTCCACCGATCCGACGCGGCGGAAATCTTCTCGCTTCAGTTCGACGTGCACGAGCCGAATTAGTGGCAGCCGCACGGTTAGATGGACTCTATGGTCAACGGTGGAAATGTGAAACAGTCAATTCCGTAATCAAATTCGGCAGCACTGTGCGTTCCCGCACGTTGCGATTGCAACAACGTGAGCCAGCTGTCAAAGCCGTGATCTACAATCTGCACGTTTAGTTTTTCAATACTGTCAGATGTTTGCGACAGAGCACAAAGAAAAAATAGTTTAGGCATCGGTGCCTCTCTGCTCATTCTCGCTGTGCTCAATAAACAAGCGGTAGGCATCCTTGCCTCTGTTTCTGAAATTTCTTTCGTTCTCATTGTCCGCTTTGCGATTGCCGCCGCGACTTCCACGTAAGCAATTTCAGCAATCAAGATCGTGTGTAGTTGCTCACCAGTTTCTGCATCGTGCTCAGTGCAAGTCTGGCGCACCCATTCCGATCCTGTTTCGTTCAAATATCTTTTGACGATCGCGCTGGTATCCATGAAAAATACGGGCATGAATAATTACTCGCGGTCTTGGAGTATGCTTTCCGAAATCGGCGGATTGAACCGCACGCTCTGCAGTTTCTGAATCACATGGTTCTTTCGCTCTGCGGGCAAGGCGCGCCACTCCGCCGCCAATTGCTTTTCTGTTGGGGTCAAGTCACGCGTCATTCCCGCGTCTCTTAGAATTTCGCGAACGCGCGTCCGTTCGGACAATCCACGCGCCGGCGTACGCGTAACGCGTTCTCCGCCGTTTTCTTTCCGCTCCAGCCGCGCCACTTTTTTCTTCAACGCCGCGACCTCGCGCTGCAAACGTTTCAGTTCATTCGCTGTTGTTGCCATCGGTCACCTCGCACTCTCATTATATTTCTCTCGCGCCATCGCGTCAATCATAACTTGCCAATTGAGAATGAATTCATTGGATAAGTTTGCCTTTGTCTATTTGCCTTTCGCTACATTGAGCCGACACCACGCGTACAACGCGTCGTACACTTGAAATTGATGCGATAGATTTTCGTTATCGTTCGGATAGCGCAATCCATAGCCCGTCGCAATCGCTTCCAAGCCGCGCGCGAGCGGATCGGAATCAATATCTTCGGCAACGTCGGCGGCGTGCACAATTTTGGCGAGACGCGCGAGCGCGAGATCTTTGAGGTCGTACTTGAGCATAATAGATTCAAATGAACACCGCGCGTCTTTGTGCCCTAACTCCACGCCGGGCGAATCGTACGGAATCGCGCCAGTCTCTTTCACGACTTGATCAATCTGACTGCGCGGCACGAAAAAAAATTCCGCGTGGTTGTCAACGAATCGCGTAATGAGCCACGGACACGCGACGCGATCTACATGCACGTGCGAACGCGTAATCCATTTCATAGTGTGCCTCCCTGTAAAATTATGGCGCGGGTTCGACGATGAGCATGCCTAACATACCGAGCGAACGGTGATCGCCCTCTTCGACAAGATTGCAAGCGTAGACGAACATGCCCGGTTTACTGAAAACAAAATCTAATTGTTGTGAGAATCCCGGCATTACGAGCGCGGCGACATCGGAATTATCAATCACAAACTCATGGCGAAGGATGTCGGTGTTCTGAAGTTCAAGACGCATCGGCTGCCCGACGCGTACCGTTAAAGTTGATGGATTGAATCTTAAGTTCGTCATCGTGACGATGGTGTGACGCGCGGTCAAATCGGGCGCGACGGTCGTTACCGGCGCAAGCACACGCGTTGAAACCGCGCGAATGTCTGGCGGCGCGATGGTTGGAGGATTGATGTTTGAAAGTGGCTGAGTTGAAATCTGCACGTTGTCAAAACAAGTCACCGAATCGGCTTTCGTCCACAATCCAACTTTCCCAGCCGAATACGAATTATCGGCAGCTTGAACGACTAATTGCCCGTTCAAAAATCCGCGCATTCGATTGCTCGTCACCTCAACCCGCAACTCTTGCCATTTTTGCGCGAACACTTGCGCGCTTGTCTCTTGGATGCCACTCCGCTGACCACTCGCGTATTTGTAAAAATTCACATTGCCTTCTAGCGCGTTCGCGCGCAAAATATAATAATTGTCTTTGTCTTGCACGCGAAAAATAATTCCCGCGGCTTGATCTTCTTTTCCCGCAATCGGTTTGAATTGCACCGTAACGGTAACATCAGTATAAACCGTATCGCTGAGAGACAGCGCGGGAAAAGTTGCCGCGCCGGTTTGGCACAGTGCATTTGGTTTGGAGGGCGCATCTGCCTCCGCACGAATTGTCCAATCCCCACTAAAAATTTGCGCGCCTTTGATCAAACTACCTACTGGCTCTGAATCAAACGCGAATTGCGCAGTTTGGTTTGCCGCGACATTTGAATCGCGGGGAGTGAATTTGACTTGCGGTTCACCGGCACAGCCGCTGAAAAGAATTATCATTCCGAATAGGACCGAAATTTGTTTCAACATTCCTCCTCCTTTTTCCGATAGCTATTTTTGTTTTTCCAAAATCGAAACGATGATATTCTTTTCCTCTTTGAAAATCATATTACTGTAATGAACATTTTCATCCGCGATAAAGCGCGATACCGGCCAGTGCCGCCGCGCCGACGAGCAATGGTTCGGGAATTTTGAATCGCCAGAGAATCAGAAACGTGACCAGCGCGATGAGCGCGGTCGCAACATCGCGAATCGAATCTTGCGCGAGAATTACCGCCGCGCCGGCAATCGCGCCCGATGCCGCCGCCGTCGCGCCTTTCACGAATCCTTTGAGCGCGGGATGCTCGCGATAACGCAAGATGTAGCGTCCGATGAAGAGAACGAAAAGATACACCGGCAGAAAAACTGCTGTCGCCGCAACGAGCGAGCCCCAAAATCCCGCGACCAGATACCCGACGAACGCGGCGGTGATGACGACGGGACCGGGCGTGATGATTCCAACCGCGACCGCGTCGAGAAATTTTCGTTCGTCAATCATCCATTCCGGATGCTCGACCACAACGCCTTGATGTAAAAACGGAACGATTGCAAGTCCGCTTCCAAACGTGAACGCGCCGGCGATAAGGAAAAATGCGCCGAGTTGCAGGAGTAGAGGGAATGTAACGACGGGGACAACCAGCGTTGGCAGCGCGAAAAAACTCGCAGCGATTTTTTCGGCACGCGGACGCGCGTAGAGAAAAATTCCGACGATGCCAGCAGCGATGAACAAAAGCGCGATTTCGGTGCGCGTGAAAACGGTGATGAGCGCGACGACAAAGAACATGAACCATAAGCGCCAATCGTTGCCCACCGTCGTCCGCGCGAGACGGAACGCCGAGCGCGCGATAATCGCGATGATCGCCGCGCCGATGCCGTAAAAAAGTGCCTGCACAATCGAGAGACCGTTGAACGCGACGTACAAAATCGCGACGACGACGACGATGAGGTACGCAGGGAGAACGAAGATGATTCCAACGAGCGATGCGCCTAGAACGCCGTGACGAATGAATCCGATCCACATTGCCAATTGCGCGGCGAGGGGACCCGGCATCGTCTGCGCGAACGCGAGTCCTTCACTGTATTCCTGTTGCGTCATCCACCCGCGCGGGATGAGATCGCGCTGCATATAGCCCGCGAGCGCGATCGGTCCGCCGAATCCAAACGCGCCAAGCCGCAAAAAATATTTGACGAGGTCCGAGAGTCCGACCGGTTTTTGCTCCATTGCTCACTCCCTAGTCCACGAATATCGCCGCGCGATGCGTCTGCGGCAAAAACGCGTAAACTTTATTTCGCTCCGCGTCAAACGCGATTGTATGCGTGCCTTTTTCCGTCGCCACAGTTTCGATGCGCTTCATCGCGTCGGTGTCGAAAACCTCAATCACACCGGGATCGCCAATCGCAACGTACAAATGCTGGCGCGCGCCATTAAAGAAAATCACATCGGGCACGCCGCTGATGTAGAGAGCGTTCAGCACCTTGCCCGTGCGCGCATCCAGCACGATCAACTTTTTCGCATCGCACGCGCAGAACAAGCGATGCTGCTCCGCGTCCAAATCAAGTCCATGCGGTCCCGCCACCGGAATTTCGAACACGCGCGCGATTCGCGTGGGATTTTTTGCGTCAACCACGACAATCTGGGCAGGAGCAGCGATGTTTACGAAAAACGCCTCTGCCTGCTCATCAAAGATCGTCCAGCGCGTTCGTCCGGGTACCGCGACGTTCGCAATCATGGCGCGCTTTGACACATCCACGATTGAGATCGAGAACGAATCCGAAATAGCGGGATCGCCAACATTTGCAGCGAGCAGCAGATTTCGTTGGGGATCGTACGCTAATCCATTCGGACGCACACCGACGCGTATTTTGACCAGATTCGTTTCATCGCTCGGCGAAAAAATTCCGACGCTGTTCTCGCCACGATTCGAAGTGAAAGCCAAATTGCGTTCATCCGAAACGAGTGCGCCCGCGACACCGGTCAGATTTGGAATCGAATGCAAATAACAATCCGTCGCGCAATCAATCACATCGAGCGCGTCATTGCTAGTATGCGCGATATAAAGGCGTGCACTCGCACGATGAATCGCCGCGTGATCGAAACCACCTTGCTTTTTGTGCGGGGGCAGCTCGATATAGCCCAGATGCTTGAGAGACATTACACTTTCGCCACTTGCAAGCGGCACCACGCGTACAGTGCATCGTACACGGCGAACTGATGCTGTAGGTTTTCTTCGTCGTTCGGATAACGCAGACTATATCCGTTCGCAATCGCTTCGAGCCCGCGCGCAAGCGGATCTTTGTCAATGTCTTCGGCAATATCGGCGGCGTGCACGATCTTCGCCATGCGCGCGAGCGCGGGGTCTTTCAGATCGTACTTGACGATGATGGACTCGAAAGAACAGCGCCCATCCACGTGCCCGAGCTCGACGCCGGGCGCATCATACGAAATCGCGCCAGTCTCTTTCGCGACCGCGTCGACACGACTGCGCGGCACAAAGAGAAATTCCGCGTGGTTGTCAACGAATCGCGTGATGAGCCAAGGACATGCGACGCGATCAACATGCACGTGCGAACGAGTGAGCCATTTCATTTTCTTCTTCTCCCTTTCTTTAGAGATTTTTTATTCCTCGCGCGGCTCGGTTGCCGCGCGACTTGAAGTTCGTTAGG
>JACQEA010000158.1 GCA_016200825.1 Chloroflexota bacterium
TCGGGTTATACGGCGACGACGCCGACGATTGTCGCGGCAAACGTCTCACCGTGCCTGACCACCGACGTGCCATTCGGTTTACAACAATCAACGCCAACACCAACGGCGACAAATACGTTCACTCCAACAAACACTGCGACGTTCACTCCGACCAATACGCCGACAAACACACCAACGAATACAGCAACGCCGACGAACACGCCGATTCCGCCAACCACCACGCCGACGCCGACGAATACTGCAACACCAACGCCGACGCGCACGAATACGCCAACGAAGACGAACACGCCAACCAATACGCCAACGAATACTCCGACGAATACACCGACGAACACGCCAACCAATACACCGACGAACACGCCGACGAATACCGCGACGCCAACGCCATTGCCCGGCAATTTGTGTGTCCTCGTCTATAACGATTTGAATAGCAATGGCACCCGCGAGGGTGGCGAAGGATTACTCGCGAACGCGCAGATTACGATAAAAAATCAGAGCGGCACAACCGTCGCGACGTACACCACCGACGGCATCAACGAGCCAAAATGTTTTTCGCTTGCGCCTGCGACGTACAACGTGACCGAAACAAATCCGCCGGGTTTTACTTCGACCTCGCCCGATCTTGCCGCGGCAGTTGTTGCGTCTACCTTCACGACGAATGTAGAGTTTGGTGATATTGCTTCTACACCCACGCCAACGAACACGCCCGCGCCCGCGCCAACCGATACGCCGACACCGACTGCAACCGATACTCCAACTCCAACGAATACGCCGACGAATACGCCAACATCAACACCAACATTTACGCCCACGCCCAGCACCGGCACGGTATGTCTGACCGTTTATAACGACCTCAATTCGAATGGCAGTAATGACTCTGAACCAAAGCTTGCGAACGCGCAATTGACGATTAAAGATTCGAGCGGTGCAACAATCGCGACGTACACGACTGACGGCATCAATGAGCCGAAGTGTTTTTCCAATCTGACACCCGGCGTTTACAATATCACTGAAATAAATCCACCCGGCTTTTCTTCGACGACACCGGATTTGATCGCGGCATTTATCGCCGCGGGATTCACCACCAACGCAGATTTCGGCGACATTGCGTCCACGCCAACACCGTCACCAACTTTTACTTTCACTCCGACCAACACACCAACATCAACGCCAACATTTACGCCGACGAACACACCGACCAATACAGCAACGCCAACTCCAACTAATACACCGACCGCGACAAATACTCCAACCAATACACCGACTCCAACTCCAAGTGTTGGCACACTTTGTTTGCTCGTTTATCACGATTTGAATAGCCAACGGTAGCGAACCGCATTGTATCGCGAACCTCACGCCGGGCGTTTACAATATCACTGAAACAAATCCACCCGGCTTTACTTCGACGACGCCGGATTTGATCGCGGCATTTATCGCCGCGGGATTTACGACGAGCGCAGATTTCGGCGATATCGCGTTCACGCCAACACCGTCACCAACTTTTACATTCACTCCGACCAACACACCAACATCAACGCCAACATTTACTCCGACGAACACACCGACCAACACGTCAACATCAACTCCAACCAACACGCCGACAAATACGCCAACGTCAACTCCAACATTTACGCCGACACCAAACACCGGCGCGCTGTGCGTTCTCGTTTATCATGATTTGAATTCAAATGGTTCGCGCGATGTCGGTGAAGGATTACTTGCGAACGCGCAGATCACGGTGAAAAATTCCGGCGGCGCAACGATTGCAACGTACACCACTGATGGCGTGAATGAACCGAAATGTTTTTCCGCGCTCGCGCCGGACACGTACACCATTAGCGAAATCAATCCGCCGGGATTTACATCCACGACGCCCGATCTTGTCGCGGCGGTTGTGATCGCGGCATTTACAACGAATGTAGATTTTGGCGACATCGCGTCAACACCGACACCGACCGCGACTTTAACTTTCACACCAACTGCCACGAGTACGTCAACCAACACACCAACTTTCACGCCGACCAATACGCCGACCGCGACATCAACCAGTACGCCAACAGCAACAACAACTATTATTCCGACGAACACGTCAACATCAACAGCGACCAACACGCCGACGAATACGCCAACCTCAACTCCGACATTTACGCCGACACCAAGCACCGGCGCGCTGTGCGTTCTCGTTTATCATGATTTGAACTCGAATGGTTCGCGCGATGTAGGCGAAGGATTGCTCGCGAACGCGCAGATAATCGTCAAAGATTCCGGCAATAATACGATCGCGACGTACACGACCGACGGCGTAAATGAACCGAAATGTTTTTCGAATCTCACGCCGGGCGTTTACAATATTTCGGAAACCAATCCACCGGGTTTCACTTCGACAACTCCGGATCTCGCCGCCGCGTTTATCGCCGCGGGTTTTACGACCACAGTTGATTTTGGAGACATCGCGTCCACACCAACTCCAACTTCAACGACTACGGCGACGCTCACAAATACCGCGACCAATACGCCGACAATCACGCCCTTGCCTGCGCCAACAGAAACGTCAACGCCCACTGTAACGAACACTGCAACCGCGACCTCAACTCCAACCGCGACTTTGACCGCGACTCCAACCTTCACTTCAACTCCGAACGTTGGCGCGGTTTGCATTTCAGTTTATAACGATCTCGACGGCAACGGTACGCACGACAGCGGTGAGCCATTACTTGCGAACGCGCAGATCACGATCAAAAATTCTTCCAATATCAACGTCGGATCATTTACAACGGATGGCGTCACCGAGCCGCATTGTTTTTCAAATTTGCCTGCGGGCGTGTACACCATCAGTGAAATAAATCCCGGCGGATTCACTTCGACCACGCCGGATCTGGTGGCGGCATTTATCGCGGGAGGATTTACGACGACCGTTGATTTTGGCGATCAACTTTCAACTCCCACGCCGACGGTCACGACGACCGCGACGCTGACGATAACTAACACGCCGACAAACACTGCCACCGCGACTCTAATAATTACTTTTACACCGACGACGACGCCGACATCAACTCCGACGCTAACGATTACGCCGACACCAACGCTAACACTCACGCCAACGCCGACGCTGACCAGCACGCCAACGGTTACCTTCACGCCTACGCCCAACATCGGCGCGATTTGTGTTTCCGTTTATAACGATCTCAATGGAAACGGAATAAATGACGCGGAAACATTTCTCGCTAACGCACAAATCGCGATTAGAAATTCTGCGAACGTGACCGTCGCGTCCTTCATCACCGATGGCGTGACCGAGCCGCGCTGCTTTGCGAATTTGCCATCCGGTATTTACATCGTGTTGACGCCAACCCCAACCAACACGCCCGGTCTTGGAACGTTATGCGTTCTCGCGTACAACGATTTCAACGCGAACGGTTCGCGCGATCTCGGCGAGCCGTCACTCGCTGGCGCAACCATCGCGATCAAAACGATCACCAACATTCCGATCACTACTTTTACAACCGACGGTGTTAGCGAACCGCGTTGCTTTGGAAATATCCCCATCGGATTTTATTTGATTACGGAAACGAATCCATCCGGCGCGATTTCCACCACGCCGGATACGGTCGCGGCATTCATCACTTCCGGTTTCGCAACGATTGTCGAATTCGGCGATCAACAATCTGCAACGCCAACGCCAACGCGCACACCACTCGGCGCGCCGACCGACACGCCTACACCGACGCCAACTTCTGTTCCAACCGGCGCGTTGTGTGTGATCGCGTTTGAAGATTTGAATGGCGATGGTGTGCGCGATCCGGGTGAGAGTTTGCTTGCGGGCGCGCACATCACGGTGAAAAATTCCAGCAACGTTACGCTAATGAATTTTACGACGGATGGTTTCAGCGAACCCGCGTGCGTTCCGCCGACGCGAACCCGCACGCCGACCATCACGCCGACTTTTACGCGCACTCCAACGCGAACACCAACGCCAATCGCCGCGTTCACAACGAATCTGCCGGATCCCAAAGGGCTGACGGTGGATACGGCGCGCAATCGTTTGTTCTCGACCGGCAACACGCGTAATTCCGTTTTCGTTTGGGATGAAATCCAACGTCGAACGATTGCGACGATCGCGGTTGAATCGCGCCCGTGGGGTGTGGGCGTGGTGAATAATCGCGCGTTTGTGGCGAACAACGGCAGCGCGTCGGTTTCCGTCATCGACGCGCAAACTCTCACGCGTCTCACCAACATTCGCCTCAACGATTCGCGCGCGGCGATTCAATGCGATGGCGGACCCACGCACGTCGTCGTCAATCCAAATACCAATCGCGTTTACGTCGCGTTGTACGGTCAAGGGCGCGTTGCGGTCATTGACGCGACGACTAACACACTCATTGATTGTTTGCGCGCGGATCTAGGAACTTTTTCCGTCGCGATCAATCTCGCGCTCAATCGCCTCTACGTTACCAATCGCGATGCCCAAAGCGTGCAAGTTTTTGATGTGAGCGTTGTGCCGGGTAGATTGATTCAAACCGTTTCCGTTGGCGGTGTCGCGTTCAACGTCCAAGTTAATCCGACGACGAATCAAGTGTACGTGATGGTCGCGACCAATCCGCCTGATTTTGATCAAGCAAATCTCTTGCGCGTGTATAACGCCAATTCGTTCGGCGCGCTCACGCTCGCGGCGAGTATGCGCATCGGCAACACCGAAGACGGCGGAATGTTGTGGGTGAGTCAAGCCAACGGAAATCAATTAGGCGGACCATAAAATAACAAGGGCGACCGTTTTGATCGCCCTTGTTATTTTTTTCTCTGTGTTCTCTGTGTCTCTGTAGTGAAATTCTTATGCCATTGCGCGCGCGGCGGCTTTATCTTTCGCCACGACGGATTTATGCCGGTCTTCCGTTCCCAAAATTCTTTTGCGAATGCGATAATTTTTCGGCGTTACTTCCACCAACTCGTCGTCCGAAATATATTCGATCGTTTCGTCCAGACTCATCACGCGCGGCGGCGTGAGTTGTACCGAAATATCGGAATTCGAACTGCGAATGTTGGTCATGTGTTTTTTCTTGCACACGTTCACCGCAATATCGCCCACCCGCGCCTGCTCGCCGATCACCATGCCTTCGTAAACTTCCGCGCCGGGACCGGCAGATAGCCGAAAAAAAGCGCGTGCATAATTCCTGTGCCGCGCGTCGCGGTAAGAAATTTGGAACGGAATCCCAACAATCCGCGTGTCGGCACGAGATACCGCAAATGCACACTGCCATCGTCCGACGTTTGCATCTCTTTCATTTGCGCGTGCCGCGTGCCGAGCATTTCCATCACCGTGCCGAGAAAATCATTCGCCACTTCGATAAAAACATCTTCCACCGGCTCCAACCGTTTTCCTTTTTCTTCTTTGAAAATTACTTCGGGCTTGCTCACTTGAAACTCGTACCCTTCGCGGCGCATCGTCTCGATCAAAATCACCAAATGCAACTCGCCGCGTCCGGAAACGATAAACGTATCCGGCGATTCGGTTTCATCCACGCGTAAACTCACATTCGATTCCAATTCTTTGAACAAGCGATCGCGCAAACGTCGCGATGT
>JACQEA010000140.1 GCA_016200825.1 Chloroflexota bacterium
AGCGTCGGACGCTCTCCGCCAAAAAATAAAATGCTCACCGCCGCGGGATCAATCGCGATGCGTTGAAATTGATTGAGATCGAGTCCAAGATAATGCGCAATCGCGGCTTTGAGTGGATCCGCGTGCGAAACGACCGCGACAATTTCATGCGGATGCGCGGCAATAATCGCGTCGATGCTTTGCGAGAGGCGCGCTTGGACTTGATCAATTGATTCGCCACCGGGGAGTGGCACGCCGACCGGTTGCGTCTGGATTTTTTTCCACGTCTCGCTTCCGTTAATATCTTTGATCAACTTGCCGGTCCACTCGCCCGTCTGCGTTTCGCCTAATTCTTCGCGAATTTGCACATCGAGTTTTTGGCACTGCGCGATTGCTTGCGCCGTATCTACCGCGCGTTCTAATGGCGACGAATAGATCGCGCGAATCGGTAAATGCGCGAGGCGCGCCGCGAGCGCGTCCGCTTCGCGTTGTCCTTCGGCGTTGATGTGCACGCCCGGCGTCCAACCTGCCAAGCGACCTTCTTTGACGAAATCGTTCGTCGCGTGTCGGATCAAAAGTAAAATGGTCATTAGAGTAATGTCGTCATTGCGAGGAGCACATTCGCTCCGCTCAGTGTAAACTCCGCGACGAAGCAATCTCCTTGAAACACCGAGATTGCTTCGCCACCAAAAATCGGTGGCTCGCAATGACATTAAGCAAATTGGTACGCGCTCGCATCATCCAAACTTTTTTTGTCATCCGCGCTCAATTTGAAATTCACCGCGCCCAAAAATTCCTGCAACTGCGCGACATTGTTCACGCCGATGATCGGACTCGTGACAACGGGATTCGCGAGCAACCATGCAATCGCCACTTGCGCGATTGTTTTGTTATGCTTCTTGCCGACCTCATCGCATTTTTCCACGACGGCAAACGCGCGGTCGTTCTTTAGAAATTCTTGAATGCGCGGACTCGATTCGCCGCGCGTACCTTTGGGTGCGGGCTGACCGCGTTTATATTTTCCGCTCAAGAACCCGCCTTGAATCGGACTGTACGGAATCACACCGATGCCTTCCGTGCGACACACATCCATCAACTCACGTTCAAATTCCGCGCGCCACACTAAATTGTAACGCGGTTGCAAGCAATCGTAACGCGCGAGATTATTTTTGTCGCTCGTCCACAACGCTTTCATCAATCGCCACGCATTGTAATTCGACGCGCCGATGTAACGCACTTTGCCTTGCCGCACGAGATCGTCGTACGCGCGCAATGTTTCCTCAATCGGCACGGTATCGTCAGGTGAATGTGATTGATAGAGATCAATGTAATCGGTTTGCAAGCGTTTCAAACTCGCCTCGACTGCGCTCATCATGTGCGCGCGTCCCAAGCCTTCATCATTCACACCTTCGCCCATTCTGCCGCGCACTTTGGTCGCGAGAATAATTTGATCGCGCGGTTTGTTTTTGATCCACTTGCCGATGTACGTTTCCGCAACGCCGCCCGGATTACCCGGATGCCAGCGCGTATAAACATCGGCGGTGTCAATAAAATTAATTCCCGCGTCAAACGCCGCGTCAAAAACCGCGTACGCGTTCTGCTCGTCCGATGTCCAACCGAACGTCATCGTGCCGAGACAGAGTGGTGAAACTTTGAGACCCGTGCGTCCGAGTTTGCGATAGTCCATCAATCTATTTCTCCGGTGAGGATATTGTTGATTTGGGTTTTGAGCGACGGGAGTTTGTTTTTCACAACATCCCAAACAATATCATAATCAATTCCAAAATATCCATGAATCAAGTGATCGCGCATCCCCGCCATCGCGCGCCAATCAATTTGCGGATACTGTTGCCGAAATTCATCCGGGATTTGTTTGGTCGCTTCGCCGATCACTTCGATGCTACGGACAAACGCGCGCCGCAAAGTTTCATCGCGCATAAATTTGGCGCGGGTTAATTTGCGCGAGCGACGCTGGATAAAAGTCGTCTCGTCCAAGATGTGTTGAAGGTATTCATGCGCCGAGAGGGACATCTAACACTTCTTTCAAAATGGCGGGACGTAAATAAGGGCTGAGCGACTCTGGGGTAACCAGTTCCACGCGTCGTTGAAACAATTTCTCAAGCAGAAAAACGAGTTGAATAAAATTATCAAATGATTTTTTTCCGCGCGCAAACTCGACGATCACGTCCACATCGCTCGAACTATTTTGCTGATCGCGCACAAATGACCCGAACAATCTTAGTCGGCCAACGCCGAGCGCGCGAATCTGCGCGCGATTCTCGGCAACGCGCGTGAGGATTTGGCGTTTGTCTTGAACTGGTTTGGAATTGAATCGCTTTCGCTCTGCCAGCAGCATTTCTCTAAACTCGCTCAACATCATCGCCGTCGCGCCCCACACTTTGTGCGCGTTGATCGCGAAAAACGGAACGGTCGCGGCATAGCGCGGCATTTCCCAAAACTCTTCTCGAATGCGCGCATCGTCAACGATCCATTCCAGCGGCGTTTCGATAATTTCCATCACTTCGTCCGGCGCGGCGCGCGCGATAGGACGCGCGGCGGAATAGCCGACGTACGGCGTGACGCGATAACCGCTCACGGGAATCGTCAGCGTTGAAAGCGGTTCGCCGAGAATTTTAATCGTCGCGCGGTCGAGATGCAATTCTTCACACGTTTCGCGGAGCGCGGTCTCGCGCAGAGATTCGCCGTCCTCTTGCGCGCCGCCGGGCAGCGACACTTGGCCTTTGTGCGATTCGACTTTATCGGTGCGCAACGTGAGAAGGAAACGCAAATCGTCTTGTGCTGGATAAAGCAAAATCAAAACGGCCGCGTTTTTGAAATCGTTAGTTTGAAAATTTGGAACGGATTCGCCCGCGCGCGGACGCGGCGCCATTTTTATTTGCGCGGCAAGTCCGAGTCGTGGTTGATCGAGCGCGCGGCAAACATCGTCCAAAGTCACAAAAGCATTTTACTTGAATCAATTCAGTTGGTCAACCAACAAAAAAAATCGCGGCAGGCGTCGCTTGCCTGCCGCGTTCGTCAGCGTTCCTCAACGCGATTCAAATAACCGATCAATCGCTTCCGCCAACTCAGCTAATTTGCTGACGACGTGAACGTGATCGCACAGCGGTTCATACACTAACATATCGCTGTCGCCCGTGCCCCACACGCGGCGATTTTCAGGATTGAACCAGACGACCCGCCGCGCGCGTTTTTTGATTTCTTGAAACGCGTCGGTGCGCGGATTCATGTAATTGTTGCGTCCGTCGCCGAGCAGAATGACGGTGGTGCGATGATCAACCGTATCCAAATAATCTTTGCAAAAATGCGAAAGTGAATTTCCCAAGTTGGTGTTGTAATAACCGGGCTGATGATCTTCCAACACTTTGCGCACCGCAATCTCCGGGCGATGATGCGAAAATTCCGCGCTCACGTCGTCGAGATCGTCAATGAAAACAAAACTGCGCGCGGAGTGAATTTGATCTTGCAATTCGTAGACGAGCCGCAGCATAAACTCGACTACGTTGCGTACCGACGTGGACACGTCGCAGATCAAAACGAGTTTCGGTTTCAAATGGCGGCGTTTGTGTTTGATCTCGATCGGCACGCTCGCGTTGCGCAAGTTCATGCGAATCGTACGTTTCGCGTCGAGAGTGCCGCGCTTGCCGCGCCGTTGGCGCAATGCCGCGCGCGAGCGTAAACGCGCGGCGAGCCGTCGAATTTGATTTCGCAAATCTTGAATCTCGCGTTCATTCAATGAATTGAACGAGCGATTCATCAGATCGGTTCCGCGAAACTGTTGACGCTCGCGCGGTTGTTTCGCTTGATTCTTCGCAATCTGCATTCCAACGTACTGCTCGAACTGTTCTTCCAAGCGTCGCAAATTTTCTTCCGCCATCGCCGCGAGTTTTTGCAGAGTCTCGCGACTCATTCCCATCGCTTGCAATTTCTGAATCAATTGCGCCATCAACGCTTCGAATTCTTCATCCATTCCGAGTTGCCGCAACATTCGCCGCGTGAGCCATTGTTGTTGATACGGATGTCGCGCGAGCGGCACGCCCGCTTGTTGCGCGAGCCGCTCCATCTCTTCGCGCGATGGATTCGCGCCCTCGAGCAAATATTTCAACAACTGACGCATTTTGTTTTCATCGCCCAACAGATCGCGCAAAGCGTCTTTGAGCATA
>JACQEA010000141.1 GCA_016200825.1 Chloroflexota bacterium
AGATTTGCTTGCGCCCAACGGTCGCGTGGTCGTGATTAGTTTTCATTCGCTGGAAGACCGCATCGTCAAGAATTTTTTGCGGAACGAAAAATCATTGCGCGTGTTGACCAAACATCCAATTCGTCCCACAAATGAAGAGATGCTTGCCAACCCGCGTAGTCGCAGCGCGAAATTGCGCGCGGCTGAACGAGTTGATCAATGAACATCGCAAAACCAGTTCGCTCCATCAAGCAATTTCGTTTACCGGTCATCGCGATTTTGTCGCTGACGTTGATTGGCGGATTATACTCCGTGATCAATATGCAAATCGCGTTCACCGGGCAACGCATTCTGGATTTGGACGAACGCCTGCAGCGATTGAATCGCGTGAATAAACAATTGGAGTTGGAAATTTCGCGCGAATCGGCATTCGATAGGATCGAGCCGCGCGCGCGCGCATTGGGTTTGCGTCAGACTACGACTACGCAAACAACTTATTTGGTCGTCAAAAATTATCCGGTGACAATCAATCCATCCGTGACGGCGCAGACAACCGCGAGCCCGCGCGCGACCGGCTTTATCGCGATCGTGGATGATTTACTGTCGCGCTTGGGATTAGCACCCGGGACTGCGACCGCCGAAGCCGGAGCGATTCGCTAATGAATGCGAGGCAAAAAGTTTTTGCTTTCGCGTATTTGTAAAACAAAAATGACAGCCCACGTTTTGCCTCATTCTCAATTTCGAATGCGTTTTATTTTCCCCCTGATCCTCGCGATTGGACTGGCATTGGGCGCGCGATTATTTTATTGGCAAATTTTACAATGGGATTTACTAAGTGCGCGCGCGTTGACGCAACAACTGAATGAAGAACCCATTCACGCGCCGCGCGGCGACATCAAAACAAATGACGGGGTAATTCTCGCGCGCGAAGTTTATCTGTACACCGTTCGACTGACGATTCCCGCGCAAGGATTGAGCAAACCGCAAGAATGGGCAAGAGACCTTGCGCCAATTTTAAATCAAACATACGATCAGGTGTTGGCAAAGCTTACCGCGAAAGGAAAAGTTATTTCGCTAGCCACTGATACGACCGCGAAAATTGGCGAAGGGATGCGCGAGTACAAAAATACTCATCGCATTTCCAATCTTGAAATCACTTCGCGCGCGGTGCGAACTTATCCGCTCGGTCGGTTCGCCGCGCAGGTAATTGGGTTTGTGAATTTGCAAGGGGTTGCCGCGCTTGGAATCGAACTAGGTAAGGAAACAGAATTACGCGGCGTGGACGGAAAAAAAGGCGGAACGTGGACGGCGTTTCGCGATGATCGCATTCCGATTGAATTGCCGGATGATGTGCCGCCCATTCCCGGCGCAGAAATTATTTTGACGATCAACAGCCGCATTCAGCGCATCGTGGAAACGGAATTGGAACGCGCGGTGCGCGACGCGCGCGCGAGTAGTGGAACGATTATCGTGATGGACCCGCAAACGGGTGCGGTCTTGGCGATGGCGAGTTATCCATCCACGGATTTGAATGCGTACTCAAACCCTGCCAACGTTGGAAAATATAATAATCCCGCGATCAGTGCGCAATTCGAGCCGGGTTCCATTTTCAAAGTGATCACAATCGCCGCCGCGCTGGAGGCGGAAACAATTTCGAGCGCGACGGTTTTTGAAGATAATGGTGTTTACCCATTAGGCGGACGCGAAATTTTCAATCACGATAAAATCGCGCCGGGGCGCGTGAATCTAGTGGACGTGTTCAAGTTATCGCTGAATGTTGAAGCCGCGAAAATCAGCGTGGGGATGGGCGCAGCGCGCTTTTATGAATCGGTACGCAATTTTGGTTTTGGTGCGCGCACGCGGATTGAACTCGCGGCAGAAATCGCGGGTGAGGTGAGAATCCCCGGCAGTTGTTGTTGGCATGATATTGATTTGGGAACGAACGCGTACGGGCAAGGCATCGCGGTTACGCCGTTGCAAGCGATCAGCGCGATTGCCGCGGTTGCAAATCAAGGCAAGTTGATGAAGCCGTACATCGTGCAAAATACGCGGCTCGCGGATGGACGCAACATCAAAACAAATCCCGAAGTTGTTCGACAAGTGATTCGTCCCGCGACCGCGCGTCTAGTCACCGAACTGCTCGCGCAAGCCATCGGCGCGGAATCGTCGAACAAAGCCTTAGTGCCGGGTTATCGCATCGCCGGAAAAACCGGGACCGCATCCATTCCAATTGCCGGAGGACTCGATCCGAACGCGACGATTGCATCGTTCGTTGGTTATTTGCCCGCCGATGAACCGCGCGTGGTTGTGCTAGTAAAAATTGACAAGCCGCAAACTTCGGAATGGGGCTCGCAGATTGCCTCGCCGGTTTTCGCATCGGTCGCCAAACAAATCGCGCCGTTGTTGGGAATTTTACCGGATGAGGTGAGGGCGAAAACAAAATAATTTTTTACCACGCGATATGTGAGACGTGATGATGGTGCTGGCGGATGTGGTAGAAGCATTGAGCGGTGCGCGACCGGAAATTTTTGCGCCGATTGCAATTCAACACATCGCGATTGATTCGCGGACGGCGCGCGCGGATTCTTTGTTCGTCGCGCTTAAAGGCGAGCAACACGATGGTCATACTTTTATTCGAGATGCGTTCGACCGCGGCGCGGTGGCGGCACTTGCCGAATCGCGCGCCAAAGCGCAGGGGCTAGGTCCGCGTGTGCATTTTGTCGAGATGGATTCTGATCCTCCGACAAGTGTCGCCGGGTTGCAACCTAGCCCCGCGCTTGCTCTGCCGATCGTTTTGATTGTGCGCGATAGTTTAGCCGCGTTGCAAAAATTTGCCGCATACTGGCGGCGAAAATTTCCAAACGCCAAAACCATCGGCGTGACCGGGAGCGTGGGAAAAAGTTCAACGAAAGAATTAATTGCGGCGGTCTTGCGCCGCCGGTATGTGATTCTCAAGACCGCAGGAAATTTGAATAACGAAATTGGTTTGCCGCTTTCGATTTTGCAAATGAATGCAACGCACACGCGCGCGGTGTTGGAAATGGGAACGTACGCGCGCGGTGAAATTCGCGCGTTGTGCGAGATCGCACAACCGGAGATCGGCGTGGTGACGAATGTGGGTCCTAGTCATTTGGAACGCTTGGGCAGTCTCGAAAAAATTGCGGAAGCAAAAAGCGAATTGATTCACGCGTTGCCGCGCGCGGGCGTCGCGATTTTGAATGCGGACGACGCGCGCGTGAGCGCGATGCGCGCGAAATCGCGCGCGCGCGTTTTTTCATTTGGACTAGATCCACGCGCGGATTTGTGGGCGGATGAAATAGAAGGATTGGGATTGGATGGCATCGCGTTTCAATTGCATTATCGCGCGGAAAAATTTCCTGTGCGCGTTCCATTGCTCGGTCGGCATAGTGTGCATACCGCACTCGCGGCGGCGAGTGTGGGTGTCGTTGAAGAATTAGGTTGGGATGAAATTGTGCGCGGGTTGCAAGATCAGTCCGCGCAGTTGCGTTTGATCGCGGTGCCGGGTGAAAACAACACAACGATTCTCGACGATTCGTACAACGCGAGTCCGGCTTCATCGCTTGCCGCGCTGAATTTGCTTGCGGATTTAACCGGGCGCAAAATCGCGGTGATGGGCGATATGTTAGAGTTAGGCAATTGGGAAGAAGACGCGCATCAAATTGTGGGCGGGCGCGCCGCGCAAGTCGCGCAGATTTTGCTCGCGGTGGGTGCGCGCGGGAAAAAAATCGGCGAGGCGGCGCGCGCGGCGGGATTAGCGCGCGAGCAAGTTTTTTTCGCGGCGACCAACGCGAACGCGATCGAGATTTTGCGCGATGTGATTCACGCCGGTGATTTTATTTTGGTCAAAGGCTCGCGCGGCGCGCACATGGAATTGATCGTGAACGCGCTGGCGCGCGCGCGCGAACAGGAAAGGCATTAATGGCGTGGCCGCTCACGCTGGGAACGATCGCGTTTTTATTTGCGGTCTTGTTCGGCGGATGGTTGATTCGTTGGCTCAAACAGCATCGGATTGGTAAACAAATTCGGATTGAAGAACCCGACGCGCACCAAACCAAAACCGGTACGCCCACGATGGGCGGAATTATGATTCTGGTCCCGGTCGCGTTGATTACGATTGTTTTGAATAGCGCGAATTTTTTGGGCAACACGCTCATCGGTCGCTCGGTGCTGGTGCCAGTGGCAACGATGCTGACGTTCGGAATTCTCGGCGCGCTGGATGATCTGGCGGGCTTGCGTTCAAAAAATGGAAATGGAATTGGGATTGGATTGAGCGCGCGGCAAAAATTTTTGGTTCAGACTTTGCTCGCCGTCGCGTTCGCGTTTATTTTGCGCTATGGAATGAATTTGCGGAGCGTCGCGATTCCGACGATTCCCGAAAAAATTGATCTCGGCATTTTTTATATTCCGATCGCGATGTTTTTTGTGGTTGGATTTTCAAACGCGGTGAATCTGACGGATGGCTTGGATAGTTTGGCGGGTTGGACCGCCGCGATTGCGTTCGCGTGTTACGGAATGATCGCGTTTTTGCAAGGGCAAGCCTATCTCGCGGTATTTTGTTTTACATTGGTCGGCGCGTTGTTGGCGTTCTTGTGGTACAACGCGCATCCCGCGGAATTATTTATGGGCGATACCGGCGCGCTCGCGCTCGGCGCGACATTGGCGGTGGTCGCGCTGATGACGGGACAATGGCTCTTGCTGCCGTTGATTGGAATTGTGTTTGTCGCTGAAACTGTTTCCGTGATTCTCCAAGTCGCGTTTTTCAAAATAACGAAAGGCAAACGCATTTTCAAAATGGCGCCAGTCCATTTGCATTTTGAAATGTTGGGCTGGAGCGAAACGCAAGTCGTGCAAAGATTTTGGTTGGCGGGATTATTGGCAGGGATGTTGGGCATCGCGTTGGCGTTGTTATAATGCAACTGCAAGGCGCGCGCGTGTTGGTGTGGGGTTTGGGTGTGCATGGCGGCGGAATCGGCGTCGCGAAATGGTTGGTGAAGCAAGGCGCGCGCGTCACGGTGACCGATCTAAAAAACGCGGCGCAACTTGAATCCGCGCTCGCGCCATTGCGCGATCTACCGATCGAATTTATTTTGGGCGCGCATCGCGAAAAAGATTTTTTGAACGCCGATCTGATTGTGCGCAATCCCGCCGTGCCGCGCGATGCGCCGCTCTTGCAACTCGCGCGGGCGCGCGGCATCCGAGTGGAAATGGAATTGGGATTGTTTGTTCAGAATTTACCGCGCGGCAACGCGCAAGTGATTGGAATTACCGGGACAAAAGGAAAAACGACGACGACGTTGATGATCGGCGCGATTCTAAAAAAAGCTAATCCAAAAACAATTGTAGCTGGAAACTTGCGCGTGTCTGCGCTGGAACTTTTAGATCAAATTGACGCGCACACGCCGGTAGTATTGGAATTTTCGTCGTGGCAGTTGGAAGGATTGGAACCGCATCAATCGAGTCCGCATCTCGCGGCGATCACAAACATTTCGCCCGATCATCTCAATCGTTATCGCGATCTGGACGATTACGCGAATGCCAAAGCGACGATTTATCGTTTTCAACAACCGGAAGATTTCATCGTGCTGAACTTTGACAATCGAATTCTGACGCGCTTGCCGCGCGCGTTCTCGCGCGTGGTGTGGACGAGCGCGCAGCGTCCGTTGAGTGAAGGCGCGTATCGCGAAGGCGATGCGTTGATGTGGCGCTGGGGCGAGCGGCGCGAAAAAATTTTCGATCTGCGCGATTTTCAGTTACCCGGCGCGCACAATGTTTCAAACGCGTTGACGGCTATCGCGGTCGCCTCGCTTTGGGGCGCGACGCCGGAACAAATCGCGCGCGCGCTCGCAGAATTTCGCGGCGTGCCGGATCGTCAAGAACTTGTCGCCGAAATTGCTGGTGTGCGTTATATCAATGACACTACCGCGACCGCGCACGCGGCGGCAATCGCGGCACTGGAAACTTTTCAGCCGCGCGCGCGCGCGATTATTTTGATCGCGGGAGGCGCGGACAAAGAACTTGATTATTCCGATTTTGGTCGCGCGATTGCAGAGAAAGCCGCGCGCGTGATTTTGTTAGATGGAACTGCGACTGAAAAAATAATTTTAGCGATCACGCGCGCGAACGCGCAAGAACGCATCGGCGGGACATTCGATTCAATGCGCGCGGCAATCGCGCACGCGCGCGCAAGCGCGCAACGCGGCGATGTGGTGTTGTTGTCGCCGGGCTGCGCGAGTTTTGGAATGTTTGAAAACGAATTTGAACGCGGCGACGCGTTTCGTAAAGCCGTGTTGGAATTGGAGGAGTGACGATGACTGTCCGCGCCCAAACTCAGACGTTGGAAATGCCGCGCGTTGATTATATTTTGTTTTTGATTGTCATTAGTTTATTGTTGATCGGTCTGCTGATGATTTGGAGCATCACACTTCCGATCAATGTAGGCGCGGATGCACATCCGTACGCGGATGTGATCAAACAAACTGCCTTTGCGTTTCTAGGATTGTTCGCGCTGATTGTGGCGATGCGCATTGATTATCGCGTGTGGGATCGTTTGGCGCTCTTGATGTTTGCAATCACGATTCCGGTTTTGATCGCGTTGCTTTTTAACGATCCCGTGAATGGCGCGCGGCGGTGGTTCAATTTTCTCGGCGAAGGCACGATTCAACCCGGCGAGCTCGCGAAATTTTCTTTTATCGTTTACATCGCAAAATGGCTGTCGTCCAAAGGCGAAAAACTGCGCAAGCTGACGTACGGATTAATTCCGTTCGCGGTGTTGGTTGGGTTTGTGGATGGGCTGATTGTTTTGCAACCGAACGTCAGCACCGCGCTGATTATTGGCGCGTGCGCGATCATAATGTTTTTTGTCGCGGGCGCGGATATGGTTCAATTTCTTTTGCTCATTCTCGGCAGTGGCATCACCGCCGCGTTGCTCGTGACCAAGATCGGATATTTGGCGGAACGCGTCGCGGTGTATTTGCGCGATCCGCTCACGACCGTCGGCGGCGCGGGCTATCAGATTTTGCAAACGATTATTTTTTTGGGCTCGGGTGGATTTTTGGGCAAAGGCATTGGAATGGGCGTTGGAAAATTTGGATTTGTGCCGACGCCGCAAACGGATAGTATTTTCGCGATGCTGGGCGAAGAATTTGGTTTGGTCGGTACGTGGACGGTGCTCGCGCTTTATCTTGGGCTGGCGTATCGCGGTTTTCGCATCGCGGCGCGCGCGCGCGATCCGTTTGGACAATTGCTCGCGACCGGTATTACGGTGTGGTTGATCTTTCAAGCGTTTATCAATATCGGTGTTGTGACCGCGAGCATTCCATTTACCGGCGTGCCGCTGCCGTTTATTTCGTACGGTGGTTCGGCGTTGATCACCGCGCTCGGCGCGGTGGGCGTGTTGTTGAATATTTCGCGGCATGCGGATCAAGAGATAAAGGACGCACATGCGATTTTTAATTTCGGGTGGCGGAACCGGGGGACACGTGTATCCCGCGTTAACCGTCGTCGCCGAA
>JACQEA010000142.1 GCA_016200825.1 Chloroflexota bacterium
CGAATATCGTCTCGATTATTTTTGCGGGCGTGACGCTCTTTGCGGTCGGCGCATACAAAGCGCGGGCAACCGTGGGACACTGGGGGCGCAGTGGAATGGAAATGATGGTTATTGGAATTTTGTCCGCGTTAGTGGGTTATGCGGTCGGATTGATTTTCAAAATCCCTGCCGCGCCTTGAACATAATTGTTCGCGAAAAACATCATCTGATTTCGGTTGAACGCGAACGCGATTTGGATTATACTAATAGGCACAGTGGAGGTTGCGATGGCGGAAACGCGCGTAGATTTAAAAGGCAAGATTTATACCGAGCATATCACCAAACGCGATGTGCGCGTGATCGCCGCGACCACGCATAATATTATTCAGGGCAACTTGCATCTTTCGCTCGATCATCGTCTGATAGATGAAATGAATACGGCGGAACGATTTATCGCGGTGACCGACGCGGAAGTTTTCGATCTGGCTGGAAAAACGCGGCTCTATCGCGCCGAATTTCTGACGCTCAACAAAGAGCATGTCGTTTGGATCTTGCCCAAAGAAAATCCAGAAGCCAAAAAATAAACGCGCGTCGCGCTAAAGGACTCTCATGTCATCTAGTTTGTTGAAACGATTAGATCAAGCGAAACAATCCGCGCAACCAACACCGCCCGCGCCGCCAACTCCTCCGCCTGTTGAACCGCCCAGCGCGCCTGCGTCAACCGCGCGCGCGTTTGCGCTGCCAAAAATTGAATTAAGTGAATGGCTGAAATTGCGCAAACGGATTGTCGAAAAAATTGCCGCGACATTTTCCAATGCCGCCGATTTGCCGCGCACACCGGAAACAATTCAAGCCGTCCGCGAACGATTCATTGCCGCGTCCGCGCAAGCCCACGCGGATTTGATGGCGGACGATCTCGCGCGGATGGAACAAGAAGTCATCGGTGAGTTGGTCGGATTCGGACCACTCGAAGCGTTGCTCGCCGATCCAACGATCACGGAAGTGATGGTGAATGGACCCGCGCAAGTTTATATCGAACAAAAAGGCAAAGTGATCGAAACGCCGATAAAATTTGACGACGACGCGCACGTGTTGCGTATTATCGAACGGATCATCAAACCCTTGGGTCGTCGCGTCGATCGCAAATGGCCGATGGTGGACGCGCGTTTGCCGGACGGCTCGCGCGTCAACGTCATCATTCCGCCCTCCGCGCTCGACGGACCTACGATCACCATTCGCAAATTTTCGCAAAAAAAATTGACCGCCGCCGATTTGATTCAATTCGGATCGCTGACGCCCGAGATCGCGGAATTTTTGCGCGCGTGTGTGATCGCGCGCTTGAATATTGTTGTGGCGGGCGGCACCGGGTCCGGCAAAACTACGTTGCTCAACGTCCTATCCAATTTTATTCCGAATGAAGACCGCATCGTGACGATCGAAGATTCCGCGGAATTGCAACTCGCGAAACCGCACGTGGTGCGCTTGGAAGCGCGTCCGCCGGATCAAGATGGAACCGGACGCGTCGCGATTCGCGACCTCGTCACCAATTCGTTGCGCATGCGTCCGGAACGAATCATCGTCGGCGAAGTGCGGAGCGGTGAAGCGTTGGATATGTTGCAGGCGATGAACACGGGACACGATGGTTCGCTCACGACGTTACACGCCAACACGCCGCGCGATGCGATCAGCCGATTGGAAACGATGGCGTTGATGGCGGGAATTGATTTTCCGCTCAAAGTTATTCGCGAACAAATCGCCGCGGCGATTGACCTCATCGTTCAACAAACGCGTTTGCGCGATGGATCGCGCCGCGTGATTCAAGTGACCGAAGTGCAAGGGATGGAAGGCGAAACAGTTGTGTTGCAAGATGTGTTTCGTTTTGTAGATAAAGGCCTGGCGCCGGATGGAAAGGTCATCGGCGAAATTGTTCCGGCGGGCATTCGTCCCAAATTCACGCCGCGTTTGCAAGCGGCGGGTGTTAATTTGCCGCCGGAAATTTTTGGCGGCGGAATCGGAAATATTAACCGGCGATGAGCGAAACATTTCGTTGTCCAACGTGCAAAGCCGCCGTCCGCGTGGATGCAAAATTTTGCGGCAAATGCGGACGCGTCTTCAAACCGCGCGGAACTTTTGCGCCGATAGAAAACGCGCCCGCGTTAAATCTGGCAACCGCGCCGTCATCGGTCGCGCCGGAAAAACGGATTGGCAATTATCGAATTGTGGGAACGTGGCGGCGCGCCGAAGATTTTGATGCGCGCGTGTATGAGGTGCACGCGCGGACGATAGACGATGTTCCCCCGCGCGGCTTGGCAATTGAAGAACATCAACCGTTATCGTCCGCGATGTTGAAACAATTTCAAGCCTTGTCGCCGCATCCAAACCTCGCCGCGATTTTAGATCAGTCCACCGATGACGCGGGTAATTATTTTTTAATCGTCGAGTACGTCGCGGGTCCTTTGTTGAACCAATTGCCGGTGCCCGCGCCCGACGCGGCCGCGGTGCAACTCGCGCGCGAGTTGGTGTTGATCGTGAATGATTTGAATGAGCGGGGCTGGGGTTTGCAAGCCGCGCGTTTTTGGGCGGCGGAATCGCTCAATCGTTTTCAAAAAGCCTTCGCGCTCAACGCG
>JACQEA010000143.1 GCA_016200825.1 Chloroflexota bacterium
ATAGAGCCGATCAAAATAATGCGCGAAAATTTTCAGCCGCGCGTTTTTTTTCATCCATTGACGTAGTTTCGGCAAACCAATTTTGAGCAACTCGGGTTCGGCAAACGCCATCGCCGCGCTGACGCGCGCGCCCAAGCCGCGTGCGCGATCGTTCATCGCCGCGGCGCGTTGATCGGATGTGTCGGTCGTGTAGAACATGCTCGCGTACAATGCCACCTTGCCCAGCCGCTTGCCGATTTCTTCCGTCGTGTCAAAAAATTTTTCGAGCGCGTTCGCGCTTTTTAATTTGCCGCGCTGTTGCGCGAGCGCGGGAATTTGATCGGTGATCCATTTGAATTCCGTTTCCCACGCCGCATCGTTTGGAAAAACACTTGCGGTGTCCCACGTATGTTCCAGCGGAATCTCGTTTCGTTTTTTTACTTCGTTTGCCATTGCAACCTCCTGCGTCATTGCGAGGCGCGATGTGTGCGCCGAAGCAATCTTCGATTAACTTGGGGCTTGCTTCGCGGAGTTTACACTGAGTCCATTCGCTTCGCTCAGGATAAACTCCGCGAATGTGCTCGCAATGACAAACAGAAATCATTTTTCGCGCGCACCCATCGGTTGTTGTTCAACTGAAAAAAATGCACCAACGCGTGCAAACCGCAAAGGCACCCAGATTTTTTTCTTTGTGCCCTTTGTGGTAAGAAATTTATCGCGCCGCCGCGTCAAAAAATCGCGCGTACGCTTCGATCCCGCGATAATAATTTGGCAAATGCAATTTTTCGTTGGGCGCGTGCAAGTTATCGTCCGGCAGACCAAACCCCATCAGCACCGTTTCCGTTTTCATTTTCTCCGCGATCAGGCTGACCACCGGCACACTGCCGCCGGAATAAACAAAGACCGGCTTGATGCCAAACGTTTGCTCCAACGCGGCTTGCGCCGCGCGCGACGCTTTAGATTTATTATCTACCAACACCGCGGGCCCGCTCGCGAGTTTTTTCAATTCCCATTTCACCGTCTTGGGCGCGCGCCGGGTCAAGTACGCGCGTAATTGTTTTTCCACATCATTGTCGTTTTGAAACGGCACCAAGCGCATCGAAATTTTTGTCATCGCCTTCGCGGGCAAAACGGTTTTCGCGCCTTCGCCGGTGAATCCAGACAGCAATCCATTCACCTCTAACGTCGGACGCGTGCCGGTGCGCTCGCGCGTGGTGAATTTTTTCTCGCCGTACAATTGCGGCGCGCCCATCATCGCAAGCCAATCTTTTTCCGAGAAAGGCGTGCGCGCGAGTTCCGCGCGTTCTTTTTTTGAAAGCGCGCGCACCTTTTTGTAAAAGCCCGGCAACGTGACGCGTCCGTTCGCGTCGTGCATCCCCGCGATCAATTCCGCGAGCACTTGCGCGGGATTATGGACCGAGCCGCCAAAAACTCCCGAATGCAAATCGTGACTGGGACCATGCACCCACAATTCAAAATACGCGAGCCCGCGCAATCCCGCGACCAAGCCCGGCAAATTCGGGCGCGGAATTCCGGAATCGCAATTCAAAACAAAATCCGCCGTCAACCGCGATTTATTTTGATCAATAAATGCCGCGAGATTCGGCGAGCCAATTTCTTCTTCGCCCTCGAAAAATATTTTCACATTCAACGGCAGTCCGCCGTTTTTGATCCACGCTTCCAACGCTTTGAGCACCGCGTGATCCTGCCCTTTCATATCCGACGCGCCGCGCGCGTAAATATTTTCGCCGCGAATCGTCGGCTCGAAGGGCTTGGAAATCCATTCGTTGAGCGGATCGACCGGTTGCACATCGTAATGCCCGTAAATCAACGCGGTTGGTTTGCCGGGCGCGTTCAGCCATTCGCCGTACACAACCGGATGCCGCGCCGTCGGCAAAATTTCCACGCGCGCGAAATTCATCGCGCGCATTTTTCCCGCGCACCAATCCGCCGCGCGTTTCATATCGTTGCGATGTTCCGACAGCGTCGAGATGCTGGGAATCTTGAGAAATTCTTTCAACTCCGCCAAATGATTTTCGCGGCGGTGCTGAACATATTCCACCACTTGATTCGCGTTTGCCATATGACTCCTCACACGTGCAAATTTTTTTGTTGCCAACTCTTATCTATTCGACTTAAGAAATAGCGTCCACGAAAAACACGAAAGCACACAAAAATTCTAATGGTTCATTCGTGATTTTTCGTGTGTTTCGTGGATAATTATTACTTTGAATAATCTCTAAAGCATCTTGATTTGTCAAATGCCATCAGCCGCGCGCGATCTCACGCCCCGCGACGTTGCCCAAGGCTTTGACCTTCTCGCCAAAACCGGCAAAGCGTTCATCGCGCGATGCGCCCACGTGCCAGCGTTTGTAAATCTGTTGCGCGATCACCGCGATCTTGAACAGCGCGTACACATAATAAAATTTGATGTTCGATATATCCCGACCGCTCGCGCGCGCGTACCGCTCCACCAGTTCCGCGCGATTGAGATTGCCCGCGCGCATCGTGGGTCCAAAAGATGCGGCTAATAATTCCGGCGGATCGGTTGGATCAATCCAATAACCTAATGTGCTTCCTAAATCCATTAACGGATCGCCAATCGTCGCCATTTCCCAATCCAACACCGCGCGAATACTCACCGTCATTGCGAGGAGCGCGGAGCGCGACGAAGCAATCTCCAAATTGAAACTCGGTGATTGCTTCGCGGATGGATTCACTGCGCTCACCACATGGTTTACACTGAGCGAAGCGAATGTGCTCGCAATGACATTGGGGTCAAACGCCACATTATCGTACTTGTAATCATTATGAATCAATGCCGCGCCGGATTCGCGCGGTTGATTTTTATCCAGCCAGCGCGCCACGCGTTCGATTTCCGGCACGTCATCCGTTTTCGCGCGCGCGTAGCGTTCGCTCCACCCGCGCACTTGCCGCGCGATGTACCCTTCCGGCTTGCCCAACGTTTCCAATCCCGCCGCGCGATAATCCACCGCGTGAATCGCGGCGAGATTGTCAATCAACGCCGCAGA
>JACQEA010000144.1 GCA_016200825.1 Chloroflexota bacterium
GTGCCTTCCGATCCAACTAAAATTCCCGTGAGATCATAACCCGGCGGATCGAGCGCGTTGCCGCCCGTTTGAATTATTTCTCCATCGGGCAAAACAATTTCTAATCCTAAAACATGATTCGTCGTCACACCGTACGCCAAACAATGCGGTCCGCCTGAATTTTCCGCGATGTTGCCGCCGATGGTGCACGCTTTTTGCGACGAAGGATCGGGAACGAAATACAAACCGTACGGCGCGGCGGCAACCGACAAATCGTAATTCACGACGCCGGGCTGAACAATCGCGCGCAAATTTTCCGCGTCGATCACAATTTTTTTCATCCGCGCCAGCGCGATCATAATCCCGCCCTGATCCGCAATCGCGCCGCCGCTCAAGCCCGTGCCCGCGCCGCGCGCGTGAAACGGAATTTTTTCGCGATTGGCGACGCGAACGATGTGCGCGACATCCTGCGTCGTGCGCGGAAAGACGACGAAATCCGGTCGCCCGCGATCCAGCGCGCCGTCGTATTCGTACAGCGCGAGGTCTTGATCGTGGTGCAAGACGGAATTGGGTCCGAGAATCTTTTCAAATTCGCGGCGGAGACGTGGTTTGTCCATTCGAATTGTTTTTTTACCGCAGAGAACGCCGAGCGCGCAGAGTAAGAAATAAATTTAATCTCTGTGTCCTCTGCGGTAAAGATCAAACTCCGCCCGGTTTCAACACCATCGCGTACAGAATGATCGCGAGCAAAACAATGTACGCCCAAATTGCGCGGCGAATGTTTGGATTGGCGAGCAGTTCGTCCAAATCGGCAGAATTATTCGCGGCTTGGAGCACGCGTTGTTGCCACGGCGCGGTGATCGCGCCACGCAAAATAATGATCGCCGCGAGCAGACCGTACGCAATGATGAGCCACAACGCAAACAAATTGAATTGATCCAAGAACGCGCCGATCAATCCAAAAATCATGCCGACCACAAACAACAATTGCGCGATCGTGGTGTACTTCCACGCCGCGCGGAACGCGACGCGAATCGCGCTCACTTCGCGCGCCATCGCGATGCGATACAACAACAAATCCGAACCGACCGCGATGCTCGCGGCGAGGAACATGGCAAGGATGTGAAGGAATTTGAAAATTGGCAAGATGAAACCTCATTTTTTCACCGCAGAGATCGCGGAGAAAGAATTGTCATGCTGAGTAGATTCGCTTCGCTCACTATAAACTCCGTGAAGCATCTTGTTGGCTCACTTGATTTCTAAATCCATAACAAGATTCTTCGTCGTGGAGTTTACACTGAGCAACGCGAATGTGCTCCTCAGAATGACATGCTCTGTGTCCTCTGTGGTTCAATCGGATTTTCGCAGGAAAAAATTTTGACCGCCAAAGCTTGTCCTGAGTGTAGCGAAGGAACGCAAGCGGCGAAGAAATATTTTTTACTTTGCGTTCTTTGTGTTCTTTGTGGTTCAATTATTTTTCAATGGCACAACGACCCGCCGCCGCGTTTCGTACTCATTCATCTCATCCGTCTGAAACACATATTTTACTTCGCGTTCGGTTTCGGTTGTGTACGCCGCGTGATTGCCGCGCGCATCCATCGCGACGAGATTCAGTCCCGGTGGAAAAGGCACCGACAGTTGCCGCAAATCTTCCATCGCTTCGCGACACGCGGCGTCCAAATTTTTTCCCAGCTTCATATACAACACCACCGAATGCGCAGTGTTACAGCGTTGCGCCATTTCGCCGTAGCCGGTGCAACCGCACGCGCCATAGCGATTGTCCGCGTAATTGCCCGCGCCGATGATCGGCGAATCGCCGACGCGGCCCGGATATTTCCACGCCCACCCGCTCGTGCTGACGCCGCTCGCGATATTTCCGCGCGCATCGCGCGCGATCACATTGACCGTACCGAAATAATCTTTCATCGTCGCCGCGATTTCTGGATCGCGCGTCGCGCGCGCGACCAGATCGCGCAGGGTGTCGTAGCGCAAATTTTTTGTTGTGACTCGGCCTTGAAAAATATCTTGCGCGTCGGGCGTCAGCAACGCGCGCGTTTCAAAACCCAGTTCGCGCGCCAAACGTTCCGCGCCCGCGCCCGCGAGCAACACGTGCGGCAATTTTTCCATCACCGCGCGCGCGAGCGTGATCACATGCTCGATATTTTTGACCGCGCACACCGCGCCCGTTTCCAACGCGCGCCCATCCATAATGCTCGCGTCGAGTTCGACTTCGCCCAAAATATTTGGCAAGCCGCCATAGCCAACGGAATGATCGTTGGGATTCGATTCGACCGCGCGAATCGTCGCCTCGACCGCGTCGAGCGCGCTGCCGCCCGCGCGCAAAATTTTCATTCCGTCCGCAAAGCCAACGTTCGCGTTGTGGCTGCCAACTAAAATCATTTTTATTTTCCTTTTCGGTTTGAAATCAATTTCATTGTGTAATGCCGACGCGTTCTTCGCAATCAGCGATCAGCCATTTTCCATTTGCTATTTGCCATTTGCTATCGGCGATTTTTTTCCAGCCGTCTCTTTCACGTTGCCCAACAACACCGCGCCCAAGAAAAATCCGATCAGCGCGACGAAAAACATCAGCGTGAATCCACTGCCCGCGTCCCGCGCGTTCAAAAAACTGATGATCGGTCCGAACAACGATGTGACAACGGTCGCGCCCGCGGTCGCGAGATTGGTCAGCCCCAAAAATTTTCCGCCTTGTTCGCGCGGCGCGAGATCAATCGCCCACGCCCAATTCGCGCTCGTAAAAAATCCCATGCCGATGCCGATCAATAATCCGCCCGCGTGCAAATCGGTTAGCGTGAAAAAAGAAAATTGCACGAGCGGCGTGTTGTGGCTAAACAACAATTCCAACGCGCCCGCGCCCGCGAGCAAACTGCCGAAC
>JACQEA010000145.1 GCA_016200825.1 Chloroflexota bacterium
CGAGTTGCGGCGTTTTCACTTCCAAGTCGCCGCGTTCGATGCGATTCAACACCGCGTCCGCGCGCAGCGGCAGATCGAACAGCGCGCGCGCAACGCGTTCCAATTCTGCGCGGATAATCGTCCAGCGCGATGTTCCTTCCTCCGCCAATAATTCTTGCGCAAACGGCGCGAGACCCGCCCACACATTGAACTGCGGATTCAATCCCGTGCACATGCCCGACAAAATCGCGACGGTTCGCCCCAACAGAATCAAATCTTGCGGCGCTTGGAACGGCATGGCGAACATCAGCTCGCGAAATTCGTGCGCGAAATCCTGAAGCTGATCAAAACCAATCGCGCGCAATTCGCCCATCGTCATGCCCCAAAAGCGCTCGAATACTTTTTGCTCCATTTTTTCCAGCAGTTGCAAATCCGCGCCGGGCAACAACACGCCGAGCATTTGATATCCTTTGATCATGCGCGCGGCGTCGCGCGTGCCCAGCGCGATCGCGAGTTCGCGCAAGCCCGCGCTGACATTGGGCGCGACGTTGCCCGCCATTCCGAAATCTACAAACGTCAATCGCCATTCGGCGCGAATATTTTCATTCGCGTCCATGCGCGGAGATTCGCGGGCAACCGGTTCGACAAACAAATTGCCCGGGTGCGGATCGGCGTGAAAAAATCCATCGCGAAAAATTTGCTTTAAGTAAATCTCGAATAATCGTTCCGCCACTTCCGCGCGATCGACACCCGCCGCGGTGATCGCGGCGTAATCGGTGATCTTGATCGCGTACACGTCCTCTAACGCGAGCACGCGTTTGGTCGTGTGCGTCCAGATGACGCGCGGCACGCGCACGCGCGCCTCGTCGCGAAAATTTTCCGCGAACGTTTCCGCGTTTTTTCCTTCGGCGAGATAATCCAATTCGCCTTCGACCACGCGCGTAAATTCATCCAACAGCCGCGGCAAATTCGCGCGCTTGCGAATCGGCGGATAATGTTGCACCCAGTTGATGACCGTGCGAATCGCGGCGAGATCGGTCGCGACAATCGCGTGAATGTTGGGGCGTTGCACTTTGACGACAATTTTTTCCACGCCATTACTGGGCGCGGCAAGTTGCGCGCGATGCACTTGCCCCAGCGACGCGGCGGCGAGCGGCGTTTCGTCGAAAAAAATAAAACGCGCGGCAATTAAAGCGCCTAGTTCGCGTTCCACCGCGCGGCGAATGTCCGCGAAATTTTCCGCGCGCACTTCGTCTTGCAACGCGGCGAGTTCGCTCGTGATTTCTTCCGGCAAAACATCCACGCGCGCGGAAAAAAATTGGCCCAACTTGATCGTCAAGCCGCCCAAATCATTCGCGAGCGCGCGATAACGCGTCGCGAGCGCGCGCAGGCGTTTAGCGCGCGTGCGCGCGCTTACCTCGCGCAAACCGAAACGCGGCAACAGCAATTCCCACCACACGAGCGCGGCGATGACGCGCGCAAAAAATAAAACGATCCGGCGATAGCGATGAGTGAGCATAGAGTTTGAAAACATTCTAGCGCGTGAACTGCAATCGGTCAACAGAATTACGCGCGCGGGGAGTGACTAGCATCGAAGAGATAATTATTCGTTCCGAAAAGAAAAGTTACTGTGTCATTCTGAGCGACCGAAGGGAGGGAAGAATCTCGTTGTGCATTATGAAATCAAACGAGTCAACGAGATGCTTCGCTTCGCTCAGCATGACAGCCGAGCTTGATTCATTCGCAAGAATTTGATCTCTGCGCGATTAGCCGCTCCCGCGCGGGGCAATCGCAAAGTGAAATGCGGATTGCGCGGAATTTCGAGGTTCGATATAATGCGTGAAATTGTTCGGCACGTTGATCGCGCGCGCGAGAAAGGTTTTGGTATGTCACGCTTACAGATGACTGTCAACGACAAAACTATTTCGATAGAGGTTCAAGCCCACGAATATCTCGCGTCCGTCTTGCGCGAAAAACTTGGATTGACCGGAACAAAAATCGGTTGCGATGAAGCGGAATGCGGCGCGTGCACGGTGATTGTCAACGGCG
>JACQEA010000168.1 GCA_016200825.1 Chloroflexota bacterium
GCCTTTGAAATGTTGATCTTCTGAAATCATTTTTTCTTTTTCCATCTCTTCCAAATCTTTCAACCCATCGCGGCGGACGTTGCGCAACGCGATGTGCGCTTCTTCCGCGTGCTTGTGAACGACTTTGGTAAATTCGCGGCGGCGTTCTTCGGTGAGCGCGGGAATCGGCAAGCGAATGACTTTGCCGTCGTTCGCGGGCGTGAGACCGAGATCGGATTTGAGAATTGCTTTTTCAATCGCGCCCAAACTGGATTGATCGTACGGTTTGATGAGCAAGAGCCGCGCTTCGGGCGCGGTGATGCTCGCGAGTTGTTGAAGCGGCGTGAGCGTTTCGTAATAATTTACTTTCAGCGTTTCGACGAGTGACGGCGACGCGCGCCCGGTGCGAATGGTCATCAACTCGCGTTTCAACGCGTCGAGCGTCTTTTTCATTTTATTTTCGACGTCGGCTTTGACTTCGTCTATCATACTGCCCTCCCAAAAATGTCACAGGTTGCAAGACGCAGGACAAGTATACGAGGAAATCAAGAATCCGCAACCTGTCGCTGGCGACGCGCAACCTGAAGTTAGGACGTGTATGCAAAATCTTCGCGCAGCGTTCTAAAGCGTTTGGCAACAAGATTTTTCAACAAAACTCTCGGGAATAAACCTTTTTGCATACCCGCCCTAATCTGATATCAACGTACCGATTTTTTCGCCGCGCACCGCGCGTTCAATCGCGCCCGGCGTAGAAAAATCTAACACGATGATCGGCAAATGATGTTCGCCGCAGATCGCGAACGCGGCGTCGTCCATCACGCGCACGCCTTCCATCATCAACGCATCGCGAAAAGACAAACGCTCGAATTTTTTCGCGTCCTGAAATTTCAGCGGGTCTTTATCGTACACGCCGTCCACTTTCGTTGCCTTGAGCAAAACTTCCGCTTCGATTTCAGTCGCGCGCAACGCCGCGGCGGTATCGGTTGTGAAAAACGGATTGCCGGTGCCCGCGGCAAAAATTACGACGCGGCCTTTTTCCAAATGGCGCATCGCGCGGCGGCGAATGTACGGCTCGGCAATCGCGCGCATCTCTATCGCCGATTGCACGCGCGTTTCGATGCCGCGTTTTTCCAGCGCGTCTTGCAACGCGAGCGCGTTGATCACGGTTGCCAGCATGCCCATATAATCCGCGGTCGAACGATCAATGCTTTGCGCGTACGGATCGTTCCCGCGCCAAAAATTTCCGCCGCCGATCACGAGCGCGATTTCGGTAGATAATTTGCGCACGCGTTCGATTTCATCGGCGAGATATGCCATCGCGGCGGGCTCAATTCCAAATTGACCTTTGCCGGAGAGCGCTTCACCGCCGAGTTTGAGTAAAATGCGTTTATGATTCACGCCGATGCTCCCTCATTCTGAAATCAAAAAGGGAAATCAGTTTGGAACTAATTTCCCTTTTGGTTTTATTCTCCCAATTCAAAACGAGCGAATCGCCGCACCACGATATTTTCGCCCAACTTGGCGATGGCGGCTGTGACGAGGTCTTGAATCGTTTGACTTTCGTCGCGGATGAACGGTTGATGCAACAAACAATGATCGCGATAAAAACTTTCCAGCTTGCCCGCGACAATTTTTTCCACGAGCTCGGCTTTTTTCCCTTCTGCCGTCGCGGCGTCCGCAAATAATAATTTCAATCTCGCGCGCTCGGCGGTGGGCAGATCGTCCGACGAAACGTACTGCGGATTCGCCGCGACAATTTGCAACGCGAGATCGTGCGCGAGATTTTTGAAATCGTCCGTGCGCGCGACGAAATCGGTTTCGCAATTTAATTCCAACAGCGCGCCCACTCTCCCGCCTTGATGCACGTACGTTTCGATCAAGCCCTGCCGCGCGGCGCGTTCGGATTTTTTATCCGCGCGCGCCATGCTTTTTACTTTCAACACCGCGAGCGCTTGCTCGAAATTTCCGCTCGCGTTTTCCAACGCTTGCTTCGCGTCCAGCACTCCGGCGCCGGTGAGTTCGCGCAATTTTTTTATTTCTGCCGCGTTGATCGGCATCTTACGCGCTCCCGGAGGGCGCGGCTTTGCGCGCGTTCGCGTTCATCGAGGCTGTCGGTTGATAAGACGACGCGCCCGCGACCGGCGTGCCGGCTTCTTCCGCTTCTGCCGCCATCACGCCGCGCAGATTACGTCCTTCGATCGCGCCGTCCGCCATTTTCGCGGTAATCAATTTCACCGCGCGAATCGCATCGTCATTGGAAGGAATGGGATACAAAATTGGATCGGGATTGCAATTGGTGTCGCACATCGCGACGATGGGAATGCCGAGCGTGGTCGCTTCTGCGACTGCGTTTTCTTCGTGACGAACATCCACGATAAACAATGCTTTGGGCAGGCGCCGCATTTCCTTTAGTCCGCCGACGCGCGCTTGCAAGCGTTGCATTTCGCGCGTCAACATCAACGCTTCTTTCTTCGGCAGTTTATCGAGTTCGCCGCTGGTTTGGCGCTCTTCCAGTTTGATCATGTAATCAATGCGCGAACGAATCGTGCGAAAATTGGTTAGCGTACCGCCGAGCCAGCGATTGCTGACGTACGGCATTTGCGCGCGTAAGGCTTCTTGCAAAACAGTTTCTTGCGCTTGGCGTTTGGTGCCGACAAATAAAACCAAGCCGCCATCCGCGACCGTTTCGCGCACAAAATTATACGCCTCTTCGAGTTTGCCGACGGTTTGTTGCAAGTCAATGATGTGAATGCCGTTGCGTTCCGTAAAAATAAACGGCCGCATTTTTGGATGCCAGCGGCGCGTGCGATGACCAAAATGAACGCCGGCTTCCAACAGCGATTTCATTGGAATGAGGGGCATGAATCTCCTTCGTTTTGTTTTTTCC
>JACQEA010000169.1 GCA_016200825.1 Chloroflexota bacterium
TTTTCGCGACCAGTAAAGTCGGCGGGAGGAGAGGGGAGCGAATGAAGCCCGGAGAGAATTTTTTCTTGCGACGTTGGCGCAGAAAATTTTTCTACGAGTTGCTCGACGGCATTTGCGGTACGCGCGGTGTGTTCTTCGGTCTTGACAGCCGCGAGCGTGCCGGATTTGTCGCGAAATTCTTTTGAAAGATTGATAAATTCGTCGCGCAGAATTTTGATGTAGGCATCAACGGCTGAATCAATCTGCGCGGCGGAAAGTTTAGCCGAATCTTTTTTCAGTTGCTCGCGCAAAACCGTGCCAAGATTTTCGTCGGTCGGATTATTGTAAAACGCGATGACCGCTTCGCTGACGGAGGCGAGACTCGCCAGCGAAAGATCCAAAACTAATCCCGCGATTTTTTTATCTTTGAATTGCTTGGTAAATTTTTTCTCCGCGTTCGCAAGCGCGCTCATGACAGAGTCGCGCTCTTCTTTTTGCGTGACAGGAGCTTTAATTTCCTTGATTGCTTCATCGCCAAGCACTGGCTTGACGAGATGCTCAAGGATTGCAACGCTCAATTTGCCGATGTCGGGATAGTGTTTTGACATTGGGATTTGTCCAACTAATTAGAATTGAGAACCAACTGACTACTGATTACTGATTACTGTTTACTTCTTACTGCTTTCTGCTAACTGCCTTCTGCTTACTTTTTGCTTTTTACTTTTTCCTTTTGACTTTTGGTTTCCGCAAGCAACTCTTCCGCATTTTTTCGCGTCGTCGCGGTCGCGGTGCCAAGCATATTCGCGATTTCGTCCACGCGTTGCGCGTCATTCAATTCGCCGACTTTAGTGATTGTTCGCTCGCCAACAATTTCCTTGTGAATCTTGAGATGCGAATCGCCGTACGCCGCGATTTGCGGCAAGTGCGTGATGACCAGCACTTGATGTTCGGGATTGTCATCGCGTTTTTGCGCGGTCGGCGTGAGCGCCCACAATTTCATTCCCACAATTCCGCCTGTGCGTCCGCCGATACCCTGATCAATTTCGTCGAAGATGAGCGTCGGCGTATTGTCCGCGACGGCGAGCACTGATTTCATCGCGAGCATGAGGCGCGATGTTTCGCCGCCCGACGCGATTTTCGCGAGTGGTTTCAACGGCTCGCCCGGATTCGGCGACACTAAAAATTCGACGCGATCAATACCCGTCGTGTCCACCGCGACGCGTTTCCCGTTTTCCTCGACGCCTTCCGCGTCCGCCGCGCGTTCGAGCGCGACGCCGAATTTCGCTTTGTCCATTCCCAAATCTTTCAATTGATTTTCGATCTCGCGTGCTAATTTTTCGCACGCGCTTTTGCGCGCGCGCGATAATTCTGCCGCGAGCGCGCCGATCTCTTTTAGCAACTCGCTTTCTTTTTTCTTCAACTCTGTCATGCGTTCTTCACTGCGCGTGATCGTCGCGAGTTCCGCCGCCGCGTCCCCCGCGAATTTCAAAATCTCTTCGATGCTGTCGCCATATTTTCTTTTCAAACGAAAAATCAAGTCCATCCGCTCGTCCACTTGCGCGAGTCGTTTGGGATTGTGGTCAATTGAATCGCGATAGCGCGCGAGTTCGCGCGAGAGATCGTCCGCTTGCGCGATTGCGCCGTCCATTTGCTCGCGCAAATTTTTTATCGCCGCGTCGTACTTTTCCAATCCCGTCAACGCTTGCGCCGCGCCGTTCAATAAATCGAGCGCGCCTTTGTCGTCTTCACCTGCGCCGTAAAGCAAACGATGCGCGTGATCCGCGAGATTCGCGCGCAGTTCCGCGTTGCCGAGCAGTTCGCGTTCTTGCTTCAACGTTTCTTCTTCGCTCGCTTTGAGATTCGCTTGTCCCACTTCATCCACGACGTACGTCAAACGATCGACGCGCCGCGCTTTTTCGCGTTCGTCCATCACGAGCGTTTTGATTTCCTCGCGCGCTTGACGGAGCGCGCGCACGAGTTCTGCGACGCGCGCGCGTTGTTCCCACAAAATTCCAAAGCGATCCAAGAAATCAATATGCGTTCTCACGCGCAAAAGCGAAATGTGTTCGCTCTGTCCGTGAATGTCAATCAGTTGCTCGCCGATGCGTTGCAAAACATTCAGCGTCACCGCGCGCCCGTTGATGCGGCAGACGTTGCGCCCTTCGCGATTAAATTCGCGCGCGACGATGATCTGTTCGTCCTCGTGCTCCATTCCCAGCTCATCGAGAATCGCAAACACTTCGCCGCGTACCTCTTTCGGCAAAACAAAAACGCCTTCGACGCGCGTTTGCTCCGCGCCCGCGCGCATAAATTCGCTCTGCGCGCGTCCGCCGAGCAACGTGCCGACCGCGTCGATGATGATAGATTTCCCCGCGCCCGTTTCGCCCGTGAGGACGTTAAAGCCGCGATGAAATTTCAAATGCAAATGTTCGATGATCGCAAAGTTGATGATGTCAATTTCGGCAAGCATGGCAAACTCCGAATGATTTCATTCACCACAAAGGGCACGAAGAACACCAAGAAAAGAAAAAATTTTTTTCTTTGTGTCCTTTGTGTGCTTTGTGGTTTAGTCAGTTCTTCAACCGCGCGTACACGGTGCCAATCGCGAGCACGAGATAGATCAGAAAGCCGAGATTGAAAAAAGAACTGAGCGCAAAGAGTGGCGCCGCGAAAAAAAGCGGGACTCCCGCGCCGCGTCCGCCGAAAAGAATTGCAAACAGCGGAAAAATTCCTGCGCCGATCACGCTGCCCAAAAAAACCGCCAGCGCCGCGATGAGTCCGAGATATTGCCCGCGCCGTTTTTGAATCGCGCGCTGAATGATTCCCGCAATAATTCCGCCCGCGAACGGCGCGTAAAAAATTTGGATTAGCCACAACCCTCCGACCGCGGCGGCAATTCCACCCGCGACCGCCGAAGTTATTCCGCCCACTGTTAACGTGAACAAATAATCCGTCGCGGTGGCATTGTAAAATCCAACTTGTTGTAAATTCAAACACGCGCGGCACGTGTACCCGACGGGCGTGCGCACCAAACAATTGATGCAGTACGGTTGGTCGCAACGATTGCACCGCAACAACGTTTCGCGTTGCGGATGATTCGTGCAAAAGATCGGCGCAGTTGCCGCCATAGTTTTCTCCCCCAAAAAAATTCTCGCGCGCATTTTACCACGAAACGAAAAGAATTGCAGACGGCAGAATGCAAGTAGCAGATAGCGGATTGCAGATGGCAGATTGCAGATAGAAGATAGCAGGTAGTAGATTGCATTTCTATCAGCCATCCGCCATTAGCCATTAGCCATTTGCCATCAGCCACCAACCCGCGATACAAAAAAACGGTCCGTACGGAATCGCCGCGTCCAGCGCGAGTTTGCGCGTGCGCGCGAATTGAATCGCGAGAAAGAGAATTGCGCCTGCGCCGCCAAGTAAAATTGCAAAGATGATTGCATTTAGTACGGCTGGAAATCCAACCACGATACCCATGAAGCCCGCGAGTTTTACGTCGCCGAAACCAAACGGCGCGTCAATGTCGCGATGACGGACGCGCGCGTAGATCGGCGCGAGAATGTAAATGAAAAAGACCAGCGCGTACGCGATCGCGCCGCCGAGGATCGCGCGCACAACGCCAAATTGCGAGAAGGGCGACGCGAGCGCGGCGAAAATTGTCGCGGGGATGATGACGAGATTGAAAATATAGCGATGCTCGAGATCAGTGATCGCCACGAGCAAAAAAACCGCAGTATAGATTGCTGCGAAAAAAAATCGCGCATTCAACCCCAGCGAAATTTCCAAAACCGCGAACGCTATCGCGCTGACAGCCGCAATGATTTGCGCGCGGCGCGGCGAAGGCGTGAACGCGAGCGCATAACGCGCGTAGAGCGCGGCGCTAATTCGCGCGAGCAACGCGCCAACACTTGCGCCAATTATCGCGACAAAAAATATTTCCATTTTGACATTTTCTCGCGCGCGGAATATGATGATTTTATGCAAAACGAAATAGACGCGCCCGCGCGCGCGGCGACGCCGATTGAACACATAAGTTTGTTGGCGGGTGTGGTCATGGTCGGTTTGACGTTTTTAATTTTGCTCGATCTTCCTTCGGGAAAATCAGAGTTTTCATTTTTGGGTTCGGATGCGAACATTACGTGGTCGGGAAATTGGCTCGTGGCATTTTTGCTTGCCGCGTTAACCGCGGCGAGTGTTGATTCAATCGTGCGCACGCATCCGCGCGTTCACTTGGGCGAGACGCGTTATATTTTTATTTTGTGGATTCTGCCGATGTTGATCGTCATTACCACCGCGCTGCTGTTGACCTTCATTCCAACGCGCGCCATCGGATTGATCTGCGTTGCGGCGACCGGTTTGATTTTGTTCGCGGTTGTGCTGGGAGAATTTTTCTCGCTCGATAGTTCCGAACGTTGGTCGAACGCGGCGCGCGTGGGTGTGAATCTAGCCGTGCATCTCGTCGCGCTAATTTTGTTCGCGGCGATCTATGGTCTGAAACAGCGTAGTCTTTTTTCTTCTCCCGCGATTGCGTTGGTGTCGGGTTTGCTCGCGCTCGAATTATTCCGCGGCGCGGAACAAGATTTTCGCCGCACGTGGTTGTACGCCGCCGCGATTGGATTGACGATGGGCGAGTTAGTGTGGGCGCTTAATTATTGGAATCTCGGCAGTTTGTTAGGCGGCGGATTGCTGCTAATTTTTTTCTACGTCTTGACCGGACTCACGCAACAATATTTGTGGAATCGTTTGACTCGATTCGTGATGATCGAATTTAGTTTGATCGTCTTCGGCGCGCTCTACTTTTTGTTTTGGTTCAAGCCCGGCTAAATTAATTCAAGTTCCAATCACGTCATTGCGAGCACATTCGCATCGCTCAGTGTAAACTCCGCGAAGCAATCGCCGAATTCAAATTAGGGGATTGCGGAGCTTGTTCCGAGCGAAGCGAGGAATCTGATTTTCGACCGCTCCGAGTTTGCTTCGGCTTCGCCTCGCAACCGTAAAGACCGCTCCTCGCAATGACGCATTCCCGTACTGATCTAAGTTGCGACTTGGGTTAAACTAATTTCCAGCACTTTGGATCACAGCCCCCGCGATTACCAGTCCTCCGCCAATCATCTGCCAAATTTCCAAATGCTCCCCCAAAAATAAAAACGCGAGCAATGCCGCCATCACTGGCTCGATCGTCGCGACCACACTTGCGTTGCTGGCTGGCACAATTTTCAAGCCCCAATTAAATAAGATCAACGCGCCAATCGTTGGACCCAGCGCGAGACCCAGCACGGGAATCCACGCGGCGGGCGCGCGCGCGAGCGGTTCAAATGAATTTTGCGTTTGCGCGAACGCGAGAAAA
>JACQEA010000170.1 GCA_016200825.1 Chloroflexota bacterium
CAGAGTCCGGGAAAAATATTGCCGTAGGTTTTGAAAAGCGGCTCGTTCGGATCAATCGCATAAAAAATTGTCGTGCCGTTATACGCATCGATCACAATTTTGACCGAGTTGCGAATATAGTTCAAGCCCGTTTCATACGGCTCGCTGTACGGAAAACGATCGGTGTAGGTGTACGCATCTTGCAACCAAAATATTTTTCCGTCTACGATCACCGAGTAAGGGTCTTTATCGAAACGTAAGAAAGGCGCGATGCGCGCGACGCGCGTTTGAATTTTGCGATTGAACAAGACGCGCGAATCCGGCGTCAACGAATCGGACAAGAGAATGTTGATGTCGCCGAATCGCAAGGCGAACATCACGCGATCAAAGAACGTTCCGACAGGCACGCCCCCAATTCCTTCGTACGTATTGAACGAATTTTCATCGCCTTTGGGATAATCAAATTCCTTTTCGCGCGATTTTACAAAGATGTACGAGGTGGATTCTTCGCCGAAATAAATTTCGGGACGCGTAATTGGAATCACGCCGGTCGAAGGAATATCTTTGGTCAGTAATTTCGGCAGACCGTCCGGCGTAAATTCATTGACCGGACTGGTCACCGCCGCGTGCCCGTGCGTGTAGAGCAAATGCAAATTGACCCACGTCTGCGCTTTCTGCGCGAGTTTTTGCGGAGAAAGTTCGCGCGCGCTAATCATGACTTGGCGATACTTGCCGTCAATCGTGTACCGATCCACATCCACATCCACAAAATCGTAATAGGTGCGAATGGATTGAATTTGATTGTACGTTTGCAAGAGCGGACGATAATCGGACAAGCGAATGTTCGCAACCGTGTCCGCGTTTTTCGCGATGTCGTTCGCCGAGGGCGCGTCGTCGGCTGGAAATGCCAAATCTTTAATTGAGTCGAGCGCGTACGCTTGCCGCGTAAACGCGATATTATTTTTGAGATAGGGTTGTTCTTTGGTGAATTCGCTGGGCTTGACCTCAAAATTTTGGACAAACGCGGGATAAACATTCGCGAGCAAAATCCACGCGACCACCCACAACGCGACCACCGCGCCAATCGCTTTGAGCGCGCGCACAAAAATATTTACGAGCAACAACGCCGCGAGCCCCAATGTAATATAAGTGAGAATTGTGTACGCGGGTACTTGTGCGTTCACTTCCGTGTACGCCGCGCCGTACACAACGCCGTGCTGAGAGAAAACTAATTTGTACATTTCGATCTGATAATTCCACGCGCTCAAAAGCAAAACGCCCGCGCCGAGCGCGGAGAGATGCGCTTTGACCGCGTTGATCCATCGCAACTGACCCAATCCCAACACATACGTCAACGCCGTTGCGAGGATTGTCAAAATCAGCGCGCCGCCGAGAGTGCCGATCAGAAAATCATAGACCGGAATCGTGAACACATAAAATGCGACATCTAAATTGAAGATGGGATCGCGTAAATTGAACGGCGTCGCGTTTTGAAATTGTAGTAATGTCAACCATTCACTCTGCGCGATCAACCCGATGAAGAACGCAAGCACCAAGCCGCCCACGACCAACAAGAAACTGACCGACCGACCCGCGAACGCGGCGACTTGCGCAAAGCGCGATGATTCATCGTTCACGCGCGGCGTTAGCCGTCGCGCGATAAAGATATTGAGCGCGTAAAAAAGAAAGAACGCGGCCGCGGTCGCGAGAAATATTTGAACCCGCGTGGAAAGTTCGATCGTGAAAACATTTGTGAAACCGACTTCTTGAAACCAACGATAATCGGTGTACAAGCGCGGTCCCGCCGCGAAGAAAACGTACACAATCGCAACGACCGCGAGAATAAAAATAGGACGCCCTAGGTTGGGCGGCTGACGTCGTAAAAGTTCTTCCCAATCTACCGTCGGAAATTCTTCGCCGCCGCGGCGACCACGTGAAAAAGACATTGATGCCTCCGTATTCCAACGGATTCTACACCCGCAACCGGAAACGGTCAAAGAGTTGTCGCGGTTCGATTTGCATTTGACAGTGGGTTATCATTTGCATATACTAGGACGCGTAAGCAAATTGATTTACTGTTGCTGGTCGAATCAAAAATATTTTTGTAAATCGTTTTTGAAATCAGTCCGCAGATTTTGTATACACACTTTGACAATCCGCGCGGGGCTGTAGCTCAGTTGGGAGAGCGCTTCAATCGCACTGAAGAGGTAGTGGGTTCGAATCCCATCAGCTCCACTGGATCAGTTGCTAGTCAACAGTCAACAGTCATCAGTGATCAGTCAACAGTAATCAGTATCCCGATTTCTAAATTTGTTACTGACAACTGACAACTGATTACTGACAACTGAATGTGGGGCTGTAGCTCAGTTGGGAGAGCGCTTGCATGGCATGCAAGAGGTAGTGGGTTCGAACCCCATCAGCTCCACTACCGAATTATAGATTTGCGATTGCTGATTTTCGATTTGAACAATTGTAAAATGTAAATGGCATAGACCGGGAGTAGTAAGTCATCTCTGTAGCGAGTCGAGAAAAAAAAGTGCAAGCTCGACAATCGGTACACGCAGAGAGTACCACAAGACCGAACTCGCCCGTGAGCCGCGATTGCGAAAGCAAAAAATTTTTTTGCGAATAGTTATCGCCGTGAGCGCACGTTACGCGTCTAAAGAGAGTCAGATAGTCCCATAGTCCAGTAGTCGTATAGTCGACTACTCGACAATCAGACTATTGAACTATACGACTAACCTGGGTGGTACCGCGGAGATTCAAACCTTCGTCCCGTTTGTGGATGAAGGTTTTTTTATTTGCGATGGGAGGAAGCATATGCCAGTTCCAAAATCAATATTTATTTGGATGGACGGACATTTTATCGAATGGGAGCGCGCGACGGTTCATGTCGCGACGCACGCGTTGCATTACGGGTCGAGCGCGTTTGAAGGCGTGCGCGCGTACACCACGCCGCAAGGTCCCGCGCTTTTTTGTCTTGATCCGCACGTCGAGCGTCTTTTCAATTCGTGCAAAATGTACAAAATGCCGATTCCGTACTTGCCCGCGCAAATTCGCGACGCGATAGTGGAAACGGTACGCATCAACGAATTACAATCGTGTTATGTGCGCCCATTAGTTTTTCGCGGCGCTGAAAATTTTTCGCTCGATCCGCGCAAATGTCCGGTGCAAGTTGTGATTTTCGCGTTTCCCTGGGGTAGATATCTGGGACCCGAAGCGATTGAAAAAGGAGTAGATGTCGGCGTGAGTTCATGGCGACGAATGGCAACGGGAACTTTTCCCGCGCTCGGCAAAATCGGCGGACAGTACATTAATTCGCAACTCGTCGCGATGGAAGCAGCCGATCATGGGTACGTGGAAGGCATCGCGCTGGATGTGAACGGGTATGTGAGTGAAGGCAGCGGTGAAAATATTTTCGTGATTTCAAATGGAATTATTTATACGCCGCCGCTCGCCGCGTCCATTTTGCAAGGCATCACACGCACTGTCGCAATTGCGCTCGCGCGCGAATTTGGCTATTCGGTCGTCGAGCAAAATATTCCGCGCGAGATGCTCTACGTCGCGGACGAAGTATTCTTCACCGGCACCGCCGCGGAAATTACGCCGGTGCGCACGATTGATCATGTAACAATTGGCAAGGGCGAGCGCGGACCTATTACGAAAAAATTGCAAGACAAATTTTTCGCAATCGTTGAAGGGCGCGATAAAGATCGGCACGGCTGGATGTCGTACGTTAATCAAACCGCGCCCGTGAAATTCGAATTCGTTCCAGCGGCGACCGAGCGATCGGAACACTGATATTATTCAGGGAGTTGCAAATGCCTATCAAAAAGAAAACCAAAGCCAGATCGAAAGTCAAAGTGCGCGCGAGAAAGATCGCGCCGCGACGCGCCGCGACGCGTAAGAGCGCAACGCGCGCGCGTCCCGCGCGGTCAATCAAAACTGTTGCCTCCGCGCCAGCTTCAAACAAATATCTCGCCACAAGCGTTGAACCAAAATGGCGCGCGCGGTGGGAAGCGGAAAACATCTGGCACGTGAATTTTGACGATCCGTCGAAAAAGAAATTTTATTTTTTGACGATGTATCCGTACCCCAGCGGCGATTTGCACATTGGGCATTGGTACGCGATGGCGCCGAGCGACGCGCAAGCGCGCTATTGGCGCATGAAGGGGTACAATGTTTTTTTCCCAATGGGCTTTGACGCGTTCGGTTTGCCTGCGGAGAACGCGGCGATCAAACACAATATCAATCCGTACGAATGGACGATGAAGAACATCGAAAATATGCGCCGTCAAATGCGTTTGATGGGCGCATCGTTTGATTGGGAACGCGAAGTGGTGACGTGCGATCCGCGTTATTACAAATGGAATCAATGGTTTTTCATTCAGATGTTCAAACGCGGGCTGGCGTACAAAAAAATGGCGGCGGTGGATTGGTGTCCCAAAGATCAAACCGTGTTGGCGCGCGAGCAAGTGATTGGTGCGGAGCGCGCGTGCGAACGCTGTGGCACGCCGGTAATTAAACGCGATTTGGAACAATGGTTTTTGAAAATTACCGCGTACGCGGACGAGTTGCTCGATTTTTCAAAGTTGCATTGGCCCGCGCCAATTGTCACCGCGCAAACAAATTGGATCGGGCGGAGTGAAGGTGTGCGATTTAGAATGAACGTTGAAGGACACGATGAATCGTTTCAAGTTTTCACCACGCGGCACGACACCGTATTTGGAATGACCTTTGCGGTGCTCGCGCCCGAACATCCGTTGGTCGAAAAAATTACTACACCCGATCAGCGCGCGGCGGTGAGCGCGTACGTTGAAAATGCGCGACGACAAACGGAAATTGATCGCCTCTCAACAGAAAAAAATCGCGATGGAGTTTTCACGGGCGCGTTCGCGATCAATCCGATGAACAATGCGCGCGTGCCGATCTGGATCGCGGATTATGTGTTGATTACGTACGGCACGGGCGCGATTATGGGCGTGCCCGGACACGATGAACGCGATTTCGAATTTGCAAAACGATATGGGTTGGAAATTCCCGTTGTGATCGCGCCACCGAATTGGGACGGGCAACCGCTCAACGCGGCGTACTCCGGTGAAGGCACGCTGGTCAACTCGGGCGAGTTTAATGGAATGGATAATGAGAGCGCAAAGAAAAAAATCGCGGACGCGATGCAAACGCGCGGGATCGGCGAGCGCGCAGTGAATTATCGGATTCGCGATTGGTTGATTTCGCGCCAACGGTATTGGGGCACGCCGATTCCGATTGTTTATTGTCCCGAGCATGGCGCGCAACCCGTACCGGAAAATGAATTGCCCGTCGTGTTGCCAACTCAAGATGTCGAGTTTATGCCGACGGGCGAATCGCCGTTGTATCGGAATGAAGAATTTTTATCAGCGCAATGTCCAGTGTGCGGCAAAGACGCGCGGCGCGAGACCGACACGATGGATGGCTTCGTGGATAATTCCTGGTATCAGTACGCGTACTTGGATCCGTACAACACCAAAGAGCCAATCAATCGCGAACTGACAAAGAAGTGGATGCCAGTGGATCAGTACACGGGCGGCGTCGAGCACGCAACGGGGCACTTGCTGTATACGCGATTCTGGACGAAGATGATGCGCGATATCGGGCTGGTGGATTTCGACGAGCCAATGACGCGTCTATTCAATCAAGGGCACGTCTTGGCATATGCGTACGTGGAAGGTAAAAATATCGAGGATCATGGCGTGTACCATTATCCCAACACAATTGAAAAACGCGCCGATTCCTTTTTCGTCAAAGAAACCAACACACAAGTTTCTCAAGTGTTGGAGAAAATGTCAAAGTCAAAAAATAATGGTGTCCCGCCGGATGAATTAGTCGAAGCGTACGGCGCGGACACGGTGCGTTTGCACTTGATGTTTATGGGACCGTGGGAAGCGGATAATGTTTGGTTGTGGGAACCGGGCGAGGATTGGGATCGTTCGCGCATCAATGGCGTGCGTCGGTGGTTGAATCGCGTCTGGAATTTGGTGACGGAAAATAATTCACCGTCTACAGTAAACACTCCTCAGTCCGAGATTGAATTGCGTCGGAAGACGCATCAGACAATCAAACGCGTGACGGAGGATATTGAGGCGTTCAAATTTAATACAATGCTCGCGGCGATGATGCAGTTTACGAATTATTTGCAAAAAGTAAGGGAAAGTGGCGCCGCAAATTCCGCCGCGTGGAATGAAGCGATTCAAGCGCTGGTGTTGCTGATCGCGCCGAGTGCGCCCCATATCGCGGAAGAAATGTGGCAGAGAATTGGAGAATCGTACAGTGTGCATTTCCAAAAATGGCCTGAGTGGAGCGCACAGATCGCGGCGGAAGAAAAATTCACGCTGATCGTTCAAGTGAATGGCAAAGTGCGCGATCGCATCGAACTGGCGATGAACGTGACCGAAGCCGAAGTTCGCGCCGCCGCGCTAAAATCTGAAAATGTGCAAAAATTCTTGAGTGGCAAGCCGCCGCGACAGGTGATCTATGTCGCGGGACGTTTGGTGAATATCGTCGTCTAACGCGTCACAATTGTTTGATAGAGCGAGGCTCGCGGTGATTTCAGGATCTCGGCGAGTCTCGGTGTTTCAAATTCGTACTTGACAATTCCCCAAAATAGCGTATAATCTGAATTCGGTTTCAAAAGAAAATCAATCGAGCGTGAGGAAAGAAATGCCTCGCGGTCGGTTATTTTTGTTGCACTGGTCATGTTTTACATTCAATTAAGACCTATCATTCCAATCGGTAAGATTTTCAAACGTGGTTTTATCAATTCTCCTCTTTGTTCCCTCGATTGGGTGGTTAGATAGCAACTAAGACGCGGTCTTTTTTAACCGCATCTCTCGATCTAGAGAGGGAGTTCACCGACACAGAACTCCAACCCCGTCTCTCTGAGCTGACAAAAGAATAGACGGAACACAATCCGTCGCAAATCCAATGTGGATATCCGGCGCGGCACAAAACCGTGCGCGCATTCAATAACGCTCTCCATGCTCGCATCACAAAGAGAGGCGGCAATTGTTGCGCGCGGCATTGATTTCTTGACACGCGTTGTTTGCGGCAACGCTAGGAGTAGTGAATGACCCAGATGACTCCCAACTTAATCAGCAGTCTTCGTTCCGATCAAAAAACGTACGCGCGAATCCCCGACGTCCACAATATCCCTACGCTGATCAAAGTTCAGCTTGAATCGTTCGAATGGTTCAAGAATGAAGGTCTGCGCGAACTTTTTGACGAAATCTCACCGATCGAATCCTTCAACAAAGAATTCTCGCTCTATTTTCCCGGCGATAACGAGATCGCGCGCAAATTCGATCTAACTTTTCGTTTCGGTGATCCCAAGTATCTAGAGCCCGAATGCCGCGAAATGGATATGACGTTTGCCGCGCCGTTGCATGTTTGGGTCGCGCTCGTCAACAATCAGACCGGCGAAGTAAATCGCCAAGAAGTTTACATGGGCGATTTTCCGCTGATGACCGAGCATGGCACATTTGTCATTAACGGCGCGGAACGCGTCGTAGTTTCCCAACTCATTCGCTCGCCAGGCGTTTACTTTTCTGCCGATGAAGATCGCGCGAGCGGGCGCGTGCTATGTTCTGCGAAATTAATTCCGAATCGCGGCGCGTGGCTGGAATTTGAAACGTCGAAGCGCGATGTGATTTCGGTTAAAGTGGATCGCAAACGCAAAATTCCCGTGACGATGCTGTTAAAAGCCGTCGGCATTGGCGATGGCACCGACGAGGGCTTGCTAAATATTTTCGCGGGCGCAGACAACAATCCCGATCATCAATATCTCGCTTCCTCTCTCGAGCGCGAATCGCCGCGCCTCTCTTCGATTGATGAATCATTACTGGAATTTTACAAGAAACTACGACCCGGCGATCCGCCGACGCTCGACAACGCGAAAAATTTTCTGACCACGCTTTTGTTTGCACAACGCCGATACGATCTCGGCAAAGTGGGTCGCCACAAATTAAATCGCCGCTTGTA